>JBBSNR010000369.1:0-3480 GCA_038260635.1 Phormidesmidales cyanobacterium | reverse complement strand
GCTCACTACATAAGTGACCGCTAAAACCGTTATGTGCTGAGGGTTAAGTGGCTAGCCATCGTGCGAATGTATCTGACGATGGCTGTATGTGTTAATCAGGGATGTGTTGATCAGGGATTGCAGTAAAAGCAACGGGCTGGTTCGGCGAAGTGAAGTGAGTCTGGAAACTTCTTTTCCTGCTGAAACTGGCAGTGTTGGCAGCAATAGAGTACAGACAAAGTCAGTAAAGTGGGTGCCTTGCACAGGCTACAGGGCAATCCGGGGCGGCGCTGAACAATGCTAAACCCTGGATAATTGCAGTCAGGGCACCGCTGCGCCAGAGTCTCGATAAGATTTTGGGTGGCTTGGGCGATCGCGGCCATCCGAGTCGGGTTATACAGGGCTCGCATATCGGTTTCAATATGGGCCTGACGCTCGGGCGACTGATCTAAAACAGCAGTGACCGCTTGGAGCAGATCGGTCTCTGTGGTTATTCCCTTAGCAAAAGCGTCTCTGGGAGTGGGGTGAGCCGCTCGCATTACAACCATGCCATGCTTAGGAAAGCCCGCTGATTGAGCAAAGGCCAGCGCCGCCTGAGGGCTCTGTACCGTCTGACTCTGGTAGTTTGTTTGGGTTGATAAAACTTCGCCAACGACTTCTAACGGATGCTCGCGGTCGTATAGCACCACCAGCTCGCGGTTACAGGCGACAAACGGGAGCTGAGGATGAGGGCCAAAGCTGCCTTCACTGGCGATCGCCAAAGTCTCCCCGGTGAGCTTAAGCGCCGCCTCTGCCTTTAAGCGAGCGGTTGTCAGCTGGTCAGCCGGGCGCTCAGTCTCGCGGGTAAAGGTACCGAAGCTGTCGGTGTTGAAGTTTGGGGGCACGATTGTTCTGACCCCCAGCGCAGACTCTATGAGCGGGGCGATTACCTGCTCTTTGCGGTGCATGGTCGCAATCACCGCCACCCGATTGGCAAAGAAGGAAGACAGCGCTGACATTTGAGTTTGAACAATGAAGGTCGCCGCAATTATAACAATATCTCTAGTATTGACTACCTGAGGTTCGGTGTTGAATAGCGGTAACCCCCTTCGTTTCTAAAACGTCGCCCGACTGAACGCTCGCATAGATCAGCCGGTGATCGCCGCAGTCCATCCAGCGCTCTACCGTACATTCCAAATAGGCCAGCGCCTCTTCTAATATTAAACAGCCATTGTCAGCCGGTCGGTGCGCCACCTGAGAAAAGGGACTCTCGCCGAGAGGTGACGAATGCTGAAAATGTCGTCGCACCGTGCGACCCTCTTTTAAGAGATTCAACACAAACGGCGTATCAGCTTTAGAGAGGTGCTGCGCAGCCCGATCTAAAGGAACTGCCACCATCAGGCCAGGCGGGTTAAAGGACGCTTGGGATACCCAGGTAGAGAGGGCACCGCTGTGGCGATCGCCCTGGCAAGTCGTGAGCACGCCGATAGATCCGACGATTCGCCCTACCGCCTGCTCGGTGCGGCCTGCCTGCACCTCGGTAACGGCCTGCCGGGGCATCTGTCGCTTCTTTTGCTTTCTGAGCTGTTGAGCAAACTCGCTGCCCGCCTGCTGACAAGCTTTCAGCGTTTCGGCATCAGGGCTAAAGCGTACGCGCAGCGTCTCGAACCCCAGCCGATAGTTGTTGTCTCGCAGCTTCTGTTCGATCAGATCTATCGCTTCGCCGCTCCAGCCATAGGAGCCAAAAACGCCCGCCAGCTTAGTTTTGACCGCTGCCGAAAGGACTGTGCCCAGAGCGGTTTGCACCTGCACAGGCGCATGACCTGCCAGCGTAGGTGAGCCGATAATAAAGCCGTCGCTAGCTTCGATAATGCGAGTCAGCTCAGCCGGATCGGTTGATTCGCAGTTGACTGACTTTACCGCTATGCCAGATTGGATCAGACCCCGGGCGATCGCCCCTGCCAAAGTCGCCGTATTGCCATAGGCAGAAGCGTAGAGCAGCGCGACCTGTAGGCTTTGGTGAGCCTGCTGCTGGCACCACTGACGATAGTCATCTCGCAGGCGGCTGAGGCTGTAGCGCACCAGCGATCCGTGTCCCGGCGCAAAGCACTTCACCGGCAGTTGTTCAATCTGATCCAGAGCGGCCTCTACCTGTTTGGTCTGAGCGGCGTGAAGGCAGTCAAAATAGTAGCGCCGGTCGTCTTCTAGCTGCCGCCAGTTGTCATCAAACAGGGCATCACCACAGACGTGAGCGCCAAAGAGTTTGTCGCTGAAGAGAATATGCGTGGCCGGGTCGTAGGTGCATAGTCCATCCGGCCAGCGCGGAGAGGTCACTGTGAGCAGCTGTAGGCAATGTCCCTGACCCAAGTCTAGGCTGGCCTGAGGGGGAAGGATGGCCCGAATCCGGCTGTCTTCCCCCTGAGAAAACCATTGAGGGAAAGCCGTTTTCAGCGCCTGAGCAGCAGGCCGAGAACAAACGATAGTCGCCTGGGGAACTCGCTCTATCAGCGCTGCCAGCGTCACCATCCGATTAGGATTGACGTGGCTAAGCACAATGTAGTCGAGCGGTGTTTCTTCTAAGTAAGGTTGCAGCGCTTGGAGATAGATTTGTGTGAATGATTCGCCGGGTGGGTCGATCAGGGCCGTTTGGTCACCTCGAATCAGGTAGGCGTTAGCCGTGGTGCCCTGGCGACGGTTGTACTCCACTTCAAACTTGAGTCGTTCCCAGGTGCGCGATCGCATGGCTAGGGTGCGATCGCCAATCGGGGCTATCTGCACATCACGCTCTCGGACCGGGGCTGACGAGGTTGACGGTATGGTTGGCGGCTGAGGGAGAGAATAAGTCATGAATTTTATGGCTGGTATATTTAAGTCGCCGATCTTTTAACAACAGAATGGCTATCAGTAATGGTTGCTCGCCTTGCGATGGTGAACCGCCGTTAGCCCTTCTCGCTTGGCCACTCGCCCGGTCTCTACGGTGCCGTAGATAATCCAGTGATCGCTACATTCCAGGCGGCTGGTGACTTCGCATTCCATGTAGGCCAATGCTTGCGCCAAAATCGGAGAGCCGTTAATCGCGGCGTGGGTTTCTATGCCGGCAAAGCGATCCGCGCCCGGTGCAAACCGCTTGAGAAAATGTTTCATCAGCGGCTGATAGTGCCCTTCTTCCAAAACATTCAGCACAAAGCGATCGCCCGCATGTAGCAGCAGCTCAATCGCCCGGTCTTTAGAAACTGCGATCGCCACGCCCAAAGGTTCAAAGCTCGCCTGAATCACCCAAGACGCGAGCATGGCACTGGTGGCATCGCCCTTTTTTGCGGTGATGATGTACAGCCCGCTGCTAATGCGCCCTAGCGCCCGGTCCAGATTAGAATCGATTTGCTTGCTCTGGCGAACAGTTTTGTCTCTCGTGAGCCACTGACCGAGATCGAGACCGGCTTCGTAGCAGAGCTGATCGGTGACTTCGTTGGGCGCTGCTTTGATGATGATCGGGGGAAAGGCTTCTCTCAGGCCAATCGCTTG
>JBBSNR010000368.1:0-3493 GCA_038260635.1 Phormidesmidales cyanobacterium | reverse complement strand
GTGAACGCTTTTTGGCCCCAAGCACATTGAGAAGGGGCAGCGATTGGCGCAAAGGCAGAAATAGAAGCGTATTGCTCTGGATTTTTGAGCCCGCAAATCAGCGCGCCGTGACCGCCCATGGAATGTCCGAAGATGCCGGTGCGATCCTTTACGGCAAATTTCTGCTTGATCAGCGCTGGCAGCTCCTCAACCACATAGTCATACATCCGGTAGTGCTTCACCCAGGGCGCTTCAGTCGCATTCACATAAAAGCCCGCCCCCGTGCCAAAGTCCCAATCTTCTTCTTCGCCCGAAATATTCACCCCGCGCGGACTCGTATCGGGCGCGACCAGCATCAGCCCGTGCTCTGCCGCATAACGCTGTGCTCCTGCCTTCTCAATAAAGTTTTTCTCAGTGCAGGTCAGCCCCGAGAGGTAATAAAGCACCGGCACCGGGCCATTCTCCGCCTGAGGCGGCACGTACACTGCAAAGTTCATTTCGCAGCTGCACGCTTCAGAGCGATGGCTGTAAAACCGGGTAGTTCCGCCAAAGCTCTTTACTCGCGATTTCTCTTCCAACGTTTGCGGCCTCCTAATCGTATAGAACGACGCTGCGAATCGACTCGCCGCGATGCATCAAATCAAATGCCTCGTTGATTTGCTCCAAAGGCATCGTATGCGTAATCAAGTCGTCAATGTTAATTTTCCCGTCCATATACCAGTCCACAATTTTCGGCACGTCCGTACGGCCTCTAGCGCCGCCAAAAGCACTGCCCTTCCACACTCGCCCAGTCACCAGCTGAAAAGGCCGCGTGCTAATTTCCTTCCCGGCTTCCGCCACGCCAATAATGGTACAAACGCCCCAGCCCTTATGGCAGCACTCCAGCGCCTGCCGCATCACATTCACATTGCCAATACACTCAAACGAGTAGTCCGCCCCGCCGCCCGTTAGCTCAACCAGGTGGCCAACCAAATCGCCCTCAATCTCCTGTGGATTGACAAAGTCCGTCATGCCGAACTTCTCTGCCATCTCGCGCTTAGCCGGGTTCAGATCTACGCCGACAATCTTGTCAGCGCCGACCATCCGCGCCCCCTGGATCACGTTCAGGCCAATACCACCCAAACCAAATACCACAACGGTTGACCCCGGCTCTACTTTCGCCGTAAATAGCACAGCGCCAATCCCAGTCGTCACGCCGCAGCCGATGTAGCAAACCTTGTCGAAAGGGGCATCTGAGCGAATCTTCGCCAGCGAAATTTCAGGCAAAACGGTGTAGTTGGCAAAGGTAGACGTGCCCATGTAGTGGTAAAGCGGCTTACCTTCAAAGGAAAAGCGACTGGTGCCATCGGGCATGACGCCTTTGCCCTGGGTACTGCGAACCGCCTGACACAGGTTGGTCTTTTGGCTAAGGCAGTAGGCGCATTCCCGGCACTCTGCCGTGTACAGCGGAATCACATGGTCACCGGGTTTGAGGCTTTTTACTTCTGGCCCCACTTCCACCACGACGCCCGCCCCTTCGTGGCCGAGAATGGAAGGGAAGAGTCCTTCTGAATCCTTACCTGAAAGCGTGTAGGCGTCGGTATGGCAAATTCCCGTAGCTTTGATTTCTACCAATACTTCGCCCGCTTTTGGGCCTTCTAGCTGAACAGTTTCAATGCTCAAAGGCTTACCAGCTTCGAAGGCAACTGCTGCTTTTACATCCATAACTGTCCTGTGCTCTCTAGTTTACATGTGAGTATTATCTGGAGAGGGTTACATGAGTGCAACCTGATTTAGTGACAAACCTACAGCGGCAGGCTGCAAATAGCCACTGTATCAGCTACCTACCGCATCGAAAATGGATTGTGCTGTGAGCTGAAGCGAAGGAAAAGTAGGAGAGGCGATCGCTGCTCTCCCCCCAAACTGGCTCAGCTGATATTCCCCCTCTACCAGCCGATATACAAAAACAGTCGGCGTCTTCGGAGAGCCAATGTACCGAGCCGCCCCCAGTGCTAAATAATCGACAATCCAATACTCAAAAACGCCCAGCGCTTCGTATTCAGCCAGTTTGTATAGATAATCGTCGCGCCAGTTGGTAGAAGTCACTTCCACTGCCAGCTGTATAGGGTCGTCTAATGCAGTATAAGCTTTGAGATCAGCGTTCCAAGTTACTCTGTCGATCACACTAACATCTGGCGTACGACCCTGCTGAAGCCCATCATCTCTGAGCATTTTAATCGAGCCAAACCGGGTCACCTTGAAGCTAGCACCCGTTTGCTTCACCTGATCTCGAAAAGCGTCATAGATAAAGTCTGCAACATCGTCATGGGCTTGTGTGGCCATCATTTCAACAATTTGATCATTCACTAATTCATAGCGCTTGCCATCGTCTGGGCAGGTGTTGATAAATTCGGCAAAGCTCAGCGAGCTGACAGCAGCCTGAGTCATAGCAGCCTGAGATGGGCTCTCAATAAAAGGGGATGCAAACTTTGCTTCTAGCTTAGTCCACACCGCACACGGTTTAGCATTTCGAGTCGTCTTGCTAGAGAGTGGTCGGTTACATCAGTTGTCCTGATCTGCGCCCGCTCAACCCCGATGATGAGTAGATTAGGCAAACCTGTAAAACCGCGTTTAATCAATCGCCTGAGCTATGACAAAACTGCACCCGCTGTCGCCTGGAAGACGGCTTTCTCAGCTCTGGAAGACGGCTTTTAGCCTGGTGGGGGGCCTAGCTGTGCTCACACAGGCAGAAGCGGCTATGGCCGGAATGTGCCGGGCTGAGCTGGTGGGGAAGATTGATGCGATCGCTCAAAACCCAGCCCTCAATGGCGCTAACGTCGGCATTCTAATAGAAGCCACCAATACCAATACGCCGCTCTATGCCCGTCGCGCTCAGGAAAAGTTCGTCCCCGCTTCTAACGTCAAACTGCTGACGACTGCCGCCGCTCTCCAAAGCCTCGGCCCCGACTTCAGCATTCGCACCTCTGTATTTGGGCAGCCCAATACGCCCGACTCAGCCCTTTACGTCGTAGGTCGAGGCGACCCCACCTTCACCAGCTATCAGATCAATTTGCTGGCCAATCAGCTCAAGCAAAAAGGCATTCGCCGAGCGAGCAGTCTTACCGCCATTGACAACTACTTCACCGGCCCTGCTGCCAGCCCTTACTGGGATGATGAAGACTACCGCGCAGGCTATGGGGCCCCGGCCAATAGTCTTATTCTCAACCGCAACGAGCTCAGCTTCACCGTTTCTCCGACCCGAGTCGGCCAGCCCCTGCAAGTAGTCTGGGATCGCCCCGAATTCGTGCGCGGCTGGCGCATAGAAAACAACACTCGCACCGTTGGCGCGGGCAGCAATGAATTTGTTGACGCAGGGCAGAGACCAGGACAAAAAGTAATGACGGTCAGCGGTCAGCTCGTCGCCGGATCAGCCTCTGACAATAACTCGATTGCTCTGAACGACCCTGCTAGCTACTTTGTTGAGCAGTTTCAGCAAAGCCTGACTAGCTACGGCATTTCCTCAGCTAGCGGCCAG
>JBBSNR010000367.1:0-3502 GCA_038260635.1 Phormidesmidales cyanobacterium | reverse complement strand
TACTGATTGTGCTGGTTAGCCTGACGGCTAGCGGAGACGCCTTTGCCGGGCAGCTGATACCCGCAGGTATTCGAGATTTCTTTACAGCCAGTGCCGTAACTCAGTCCGATAAAGATGTGCTGACACAGCTGCAATCAGACGTGATGCCCCAGCTAGAGGCCATTTTGAGCCCTGATCAGGTAGAAATGTTTGAGACTGAAATTGCCAGTGGCACCAGCTTTCGCAAGACGTTTAAATCGCTGATGCTGATGCCAGAACAAAAAGCTCAGCTCAAATCACTGTTCAAATCGTTGCCCAAAAGAGACACCTTTGCTTCTCTGACGCCGATGCAGAAGAAGAAGCTTTTCTTAGAGAAAAAGGAGGCATTTGCGCCCTCTTCGGATGAAATTATCGACAGGATCAATACCAAGATTGAGACCGGCGGCGGCACCTTGCCAGAGGGCGTCAGGGAGAAAATTGATGCTGGCGTTAGAGCGAAAGACACATTCCAGCCATCACCAGAGTCGATTATGGAAAAAATCGAAGCAGGCATAGACTCCGTTAAAGAGGGGCTGAGCGGAGAGTAATTAGGCGCTTGCAAATACCTGGCGATCGCACAAATATAGCGGCGTAAAAATAGGAACGAAATTTGAGGCGTTTGGATGGAATTTTTGTCGGATTCGATGGATACGCAGGCGGTTTTGGTGGTGGGAGCGATCGCCGTATTCTTCCTGCTATCGAGACTGCTCTTTAGGTTGCTAAATGTCGGCACGGGAACGATCTTGGCTATCGTTGCGATTGTTCTGGTGCTGCAATACGCCTTTGGCATTAGCCCCAGAGAGCTGTGGTTTGAGGTCAGCCATCTGCCTCAGACGGTCGCTCGCTTTGTGCAGAGCATGACTTGAAGCGCTATTATTAGCTGCCGCGATAGGTGCTGTAAGACCAGGGTGAGCACAGCAGCGGCACGTGGTAGTGCGCTGAGATATCGGCGATGCCAAAGCGGATGGGGATAACTGCTAAAAAGGGAGGATCGGGCAGTTCAGAGACTTTAGAGCTAAAGTAGGCATCTACTGCGAACCGCAACTCGTAGGTGCCTGCTTTTAAGTCTGCGTCTGCCAGCAAGGCAGCATCGGTGCGACCGTCTGCGTTGGTGGTAACGGTTTTGATCAAAGCACTGGCCTGCGACTGATCTATCCGCCACAGCTCAATAGTGAGCCCAGCCGCCGGGCAACCGTGAGCGGTGTCTAAAACATGCGTTGTCAGTTTCCCGGCCATTGCAACAATCCTTAGTTTCTCTGAGAGGCATTCTACGAAAAAGCGGATCGATAAAGCCCGAAGCAGCAACACTGCACTACTTTAGAGGCACTACTTTAGAGGGCCTTCTAAGATCAGACTCGAAATCGCCCCAATAATGGTGTCTCCCTCCTCCTTTGCTAAGCTGTCGTACCATTCTTGAGTGCGATCAGGGTCTTTGCCGTGAATCATGTCCGCGCGTTTGCGGGCTTTGAGAACAACATCGGCAGTGCGATCTTGTCTCAGGCTCTCGTATCTTTTTAGCGCGTCCGCTACGCCCAGATTGGTCGTCACCAGCGAATTTGCGAGCACCCAGGCATCTTCAAACGCCTGACAGCCGCCCTGCCCGAGATCTGGTGTAGCGCTATGGCCAGCATCGCCAATCAACGCCACCCGGCCTTTGACAAAGGCGCTGAGCGGGTCGATATCGTGGATTTTGACGCGATTAGTCGCAGTCGGGTCTAGTTCAGCAATCAGCCGCTGTACGGGTTCGGCCCAGCCCTCAAAATGTTCGGCGAGTTCGGCCCGAAGGTCGGCTGGCGGCTCAGTGTCATAGTCAAGCGGCTTATCAAAGAAGAAATAGAAGCGATCGCCCCCCACTGGCATCATGGACGCCCGCTGAGCGTCGCCGACGTAGATCACCCAGCTTTCTTTATCGGCCAGCTTTTCATCGGCCTGCACCAGGCCATTCCAGTTGACATAGCCCGCATATCGCCGCTGTGTCGCATGCCCCAGCACATGCTCGCGAACGACCGAATGAGTGCCATCTGCGCCGACAACAACGTCGCCTGAGGCCCGACTGCCATCTTCAAAAATTGCGGTCGCCTTGTCCTCAGTTTGTTCTACGGCGACACACTTAGAACTTAGGCGCACATTTTCTTCGCCAAACGCTGTTAGCAGCATCTGCTGCAAATCGGTGCGCGAGACCGGATAAGGGTGTTGGCCGACGGCCTCTACCAGCGGTGCCAGGCTAAAATCTGTCAGCGTTTTTCCGGCTTTGCTGAGGTAGGTCATGCGGTTCATCGGTCCGCCAATTTGGGCCATTTCCTTGCCCAATCCCAGCCGGTTCATCACCTTGACGCCATTGGACCAGAGAGAAATGCCTGCGCCTGCCGGTTTGAGCTCTTGCACCCGGTCGTACACTTCGACCTCGTAGCCCGCCTGACGCATTGCGATCGCCGTCGCCAGTCCGCCCATGCCTGCGCCAACAACTATTACCTTTAAACTGTCCATTTTCTACCCCGCAATCGTCCGCCTCAATCGTCCGCCTTAAAACCTGGCCAAACCCTCTCTATAGTCGCCTATTTTTCACCATTAAAGACATTTATTAAAAGACATTGATTTTTCATCTGGCTAATTTGTTCATGTTGAACATTATCTGGGCTTTCAATGTTGATATGTTGAGCAGTAATCTTCGGCTAAATCCAATATTTTTTCTAAGCTTATTAAGCCGTTTCCCATTTTTACAAAATAGGCAAAGCAGTCAATGACACGCAAGGACGAACTGATAGACGATCCGAGGGTAGATATTTCTATGCAGTCAGGAGAACCTCTCATAGAAGAAGCGACAGTCACCTCTCCTCCCAAGTCTGACTTGATTTACGGGTTAAAGGCCGTCCCGCCTTTAAGAGAGACACTTTTTGCAGCGCTTCAACATGTGATGGCCTGCTTTGTCGGTATTGTTACCCCCTCTCTGATCATTGGCGGGGCCTTGCAGCTCCCACCTGAGACCGTCGCCTACTTAATCAGTATGTCTCTGTTTGTCTCGGGCGTTGCCACTTTTATTCAGGTCAAAAAGTTAGGGCCAGTGGGCTCGGGGCTGCTGAGCGTTCAGGGGACTAGCTTTGCTTTTATCGGGCCGGTGATCGCGACCGGGTTAGGTGTAACTGGTGCTGGCGGGTCGCCAGAGCAAGCGCTGGGCACTATCTTCGGCATGTGCTTTCTGGGATCTTTCATCGAGATGTTTCTCAGCCAGTTTTTGCAGTTTGCCTCTAAGGTGATTACGCCTCTGGTGACAGGAACGGTGGTTTCTCTCATTGGTTTAACGCTGATTAATACGGGTATTACCGCCATGGGCGGCGGGCCTTTAGCGAGAGAAAACGGTACCTTTGGTAGCCCGCAAAATCTGGGGCTGGCTTTTTTGGTGCTGATTATGATTGTGGTGCTCAACAGCTCTAGAAATGTCTTTTTGCGGATGGCTTCAATTGCGATCGCGCTAGTCACTGGCTAC
>JBBSNR010000366.1:0-3507 GCA_038260635.1 Phormidesmidales cyanobacterium | reverse complement strand
ATTGGTAGTAGGCTTCTTCCAGCTCCTTGAGCGCTGGCATCAGCGTTTCGGGCACGTACTTACCGCCAAAGCGCCCAAAGCGTCCGAGCTTGTCTGGGCGGGCATTCAGCGCCAGCGAGTCATCTGTCGCTTGCAGGGGTTGTTTAGCAGAGAGCGGGGTAACAGTCACAGCGTTTACCTGAGTCGTGAACAATAGGTTTGGAATGGGGTTTGGAACAGTCTTATAGTCCAAATTTTACAAGTTCCCCATTATAAAGGGTGAAACCCGATAAACGGCTGCGCCTTAAAATAGAAGCCTAAGATAGAAACAGCGTAGAAAAGAGCACCGTCGCTATGACCGCTACTGCCCCGATTACTTCGCCCTACACCATTACCTGGCCGCTTTTGCCAGACGATTTTGTCCTACCGGATGACCCTGTGGAAAACGAAGCCCAACCGCTGCTCGCTGCTGCCCTGACGCAGGCTCTCTCTAGTCAGCCTGCGCTGATTAAAGACGCGCTGATCGTTTCTAACTTTGCCCTGTGCGCGGGTATCAATGGCCAGGTGATCTGCAAAGCGCCCGACTGGATGTATGTTGCGCCTGTGCAGCCAAGCGATCGCATTCGCCGCAGCTACACGCCGCACACACAAGGCGTCGTCCCCCCGGTGGTGATGGAGTTTTTATCTGAGCGCGACTGCGGCGAATACTCAATGAAGCCGGGCCGTAAGATTGGCAAATGGTACTTTTATGAGCGCATCATCGAAGTGCCGAGATACGTCATTTTCGACCCTGAGTCGGCTGAGCTGGAAGTATACGCTCTGCAAGACAACCGCTACGAGCTAGAAACCGCTGACGAGCAGGGCCGCTATTTCATCCCAGGACTCGATCTCTTTTTGGGCGTATGGGAGGGCACTCACGAAGTGCGCACGGGGCCGTGGCTGCGCTGGTGGACGGCAACTGGTGAGCTGGTGCCCTGGTCAGAAGAGCTGGTTCGGCAGGCTCAAGTTCAGGTTCAGCAGGCCGAGGCTCGCGCTCAGCAGGCGGAGCGCGAGAAAGTCGCTTTGTTAGCTAAGCTGCGGGCGGCAGGGTTGGAGTAGCTAAAAACACAAAGCAGCCCTCCGAGGGATTGTGAATAGTTTTTACGCTCGATAGCATGGCCCTGATGTATTTGACTACTCTAGACGTGCTCCTAATTTTCCTCCTAGACTTGCCAACGTGACCCTTTTTTAAAACTCATGGTACAACTGCTCGCTGGAGACATTGGCGGAACAAAGACTATTTTGAGGCTGGCTCAGGCCAAAGACGAAGATATTCAGCGCTGCACCAGCCACGAATTGCCGATAGAGACGCTGTTTGAGGCGAAGTTTCCCAGCGCTGACTATCCTGAATTTGTGCCGATGGTGAACGAGTTTTTTGCTGCTGCTGCTAAGACCACGCCTGAAGTAAAGCCTCACGCAGCTTGCTTGGCGATCGCTGGCCCCATCGTCCGCAACACCTCACAGCTCACGAACCTCTCCTGGTTTTTACGGGGCGAATTCCTCATGGGCGCGCTGGGCATTGAGAGCGTGCAGCTAATCAATGACTTTGAGGCGATTGGCTATGGCGTAATGGGCCTGAAACCTGAAGACATTTACGAGCTACAGACTGGCAAGCCGGATGCAACAGCGCCAATTGCTGTACTGGGTGCCGGTACGGGGCTGGGTCAGGGCTTTTTGCTGCCCTGCGACGGTGAGTATAGGGTGTTTCCTTCGGAAGGGGGCCATGTGGACTTTGCGCCGCAGTCGGAGCTGGAGTTTCAGCTGCGTAAATACCTGATCGAAAAGCACGGCATTTCGCGGGTTTCTGAGGAGCGGGTGGTGTCGGGGATGGGGCTGATTTCGATCTATCAGTTTTTGCGCGATCGCCAGTATGCCAGCGAATCTCACGAAATTGGCCAAATTATGGATATGTGGGAGCGCAGTGCTGGTCAGCGCAGCGAACTCGACGACCCAGCAGCCATCATCTCTAAGGCCGCCACTGAAAAGACCGATCTGCTCTCTCAAAAGACGATGGAGATTTTCATTCGGGCGTACGGCTCAGAAGCGGGGAATCTGTCGCTGAAGCTGCTGCCCAAAGGCGGGCTATATATTGCGGGTGGGGTAACGGCTAAAAATCTGCCGCTGATTACAGGCGGCGAATTTATGTACGCTTTTGCCAGTAAGGGAAGAGTGAGTCATTTGCTCGATGAGGTGCCGGTGCGAGTGGTGCTTAATCAGCATGTGGGCCTGATTGGGGCGACAATCAAAGCCTCTCGCAATCATCGGGAAGGGCTGAAGACGGCTCACCTGGCGGAGCCTGCGGCGGCTAAGGCGGCAGGCAAGAAGAAGAAGGGGAAGCAGAAGGATTAGCGTCTCTAAATTTCTCCAGCAGTGCGTAGGGCTAGCGTATAGAGCGATTCGGAAATCCAAAAATTTACTGGACTTCGTAGAGAATCTAACAGGGGTCTGATTTCGTCGATCAGACCTCGGCTCTTTGCCTCAATCAGAATACCAATGATACCTGTAAACCTCAGTCCTGCATTTTCAGCAGCAATACGAGCGCTCTTATCATCGACTAAGACCTGATCTGCACCGAGTTCTAGCGCCAAGGCGATCGCTTCCGATTCGCCTATGTGGAGTCTTTTGCTGACAAGCGCTTCAACGGTGGCACGATCAGTCACACTTCTCACTTGAATCCAGTTACTATTTCTAATTTCTTCTGCACCTGCTTCTGGGGGAGGGCCAATCAGCTCTTTATAGACAGCCTCAGGAATAATGACGGTTTTGTAGAGCTGTCGTAGGAGGGAGATCTGCCCAATCGCCGCTAAGTTGTTGATCGGTGAGGTATCGCTGATGACAATCACAATCGTCCTAAAGCTTTTAAATTCGCAATATCTTTCTCAAAATCGGCTACATCATAGATGGGGATATGACGGCTACCTAATAACCGCTGAAAAGCTAATCGTTTCATACTTGCCAGGCTGCTAGCTTGCGCCAGTGTAAGCCGCTCTTGCTGAAAAAGCATGACCGCGATCTCTTGCTTCAGCTCGCTCTCGCTCATCCGGGCTGATGTCAATACCGAATCAGGAATCGTAATGGTTACACTCATTTTTTGGGGCTCAATGACTCGCTTGAATCATTGTAGCCATTCGGTATTACCTTTTGAAAGAGAGGAGCGATCGCTCCCATATGATGATTTCTGGTCAAGCAATTGACACTTTTAAAAGAGTACTGGTACGCTAGCTTTTATGGTCACCGTCTTAGCGGCCCTAGCAGTTGCTACGGTAACCATGAACCCGCCTCGAAAAATTTAGCCGCTGACGGAATTGGTTGCACCCAAAACCGCCAGCTCGCCCCTAAACTGCCAACACAGTTCAGAGGTTATGGTCATGATGCCATAGCCACCCTGACTCTTTGCAAGTTGGGGTGGCTTTATAGTTCGGGGCTTTCTTCCCTATTCTCTCTGAAGAAAGCCATGAAACCCTTTTCCTGCCTGAGTTTACAGCGCTT
>JBBSNR010000365.1:0-3507 GCA_038260635.1 Phormidesmidales cyanobacterium | reverse complement strand
TGCTGACCTCAACGATGCAAAGGGATAGTTGCCTGTATATGCTATCGGGAACTGCGTACAGCAGCGGAGAAACTGTAGCTTTCGCCACTTTTCTGACTACATTGAGCGATGGCGTAGCCTCTCTTTGGAGAATCGCTAGAATCTGATGTAATCGGAGGAGCGTGGCGAGCGTACAAATGTATCCGTAGGCTCGCTATGTCAGCACCTTTTTGAGCAGGCCGTATTTTTACAAAGCTGTGCTTTTGGGGCAAGCTGTAGCAGTCAATCTGCCAATAGGACTTAACTTTTCTCCAAAACAACTTCAGTCAAAAAGTGTCACACTGGTCAGTTAGATCAGGCTCTGCATGGTGATTTGGCACTGGACTTAAAGCCTATCGATTCAAAGTCTGTGTCTCATAGAAGACTGGTCATAATTTATGTCGCAAAAAGCTGGGTTGTACTACCCTTGAGGCCTTTTCAAAACCCTAATTTTGTTTAAATTCAGATGCTGGGTAAAGCATTAATTTTGATCGATTAAGTATCTTTTTTTAAAAGTAAAGTCTAAGAAATTAAGTTTATGAGAAATTTTGTTTAAATGCTGCTATTTGAAAAAACGATAAATTATTCGGGTTTGATTGGCATAGTTTGTTGGGCAAAACGTTGTCAGATACTTTTACTACACCGTCTCATTTTGAGGCGGCAGGTCAAATTTTAGTCGTCGATGACACGATTACTAATTTGTACATACTGTCTAAACTATTGGCCCGCAACGGCTATCAGGTTCACCAGGCAGAGGATGGCCCCACCGCGTTAGTGCTGGCCAACGAGCACCGGCCAAACCTGATTTTGCTAGATATCAAGATGCCTGGTATGGATGGCTATGAGGTCTGTAGTCGGCTGCGGGCTGCGCCTGAGACTGCTCACATTCCGATCATTTTTCTCAGCGCGCTCAATTCTCCTTTTGATAAAGTGCTGGCCTTTAAGCAGGGAGCCGCTGACTATATTACTAAGCCTTTTCAGCCCGAAGAGGTGCTGGCGCGAGTACGCCACCAAATAAATTTACAGCTGGCTCAGCAGCAGCAGGAGCGCCTCAATGCTGAATTAGAAAGCCGGGTGCAAGACCGCACTCACCTGTTAGAGCTAGCTCATCAGCAGCTGTTGGGGGTTGCTATGACCGACCGCCTCACCCGGCTACCTAACCGGCTGGCGTTTGTTAAGCAGCTCAGCGAGGTGATGGCCCAGTCTCAAATCAATGTGGATGAGCACTTTGCAGTGCTGTTTTTAGACTGCGATCGCTTCAAGCGCATTAACGATTCCCTCGGCCATCGAGTTGGCGATCAGCTGCTCAAAAAGATTGCCAACCGCCTCACCCGGATTAAATACAAACACGCTGCGGTGGCCACCGTTGCCCGATTTGGCGGCGATGAATTCGCCCTGCTGCTAGCCCCAGTTGCCAGTAGAGAGGCTGTAGTGGCTCTTGCCGACGAAGTTTTGACCGAGCTGGTTCAACCTTTTTCCCTGGTAGGCCGCAAAATATTTATGAACGCTAGCATCGGCATGGTGTGGGGCAATGCCAGCTATGCTGCCGCCGAGCACCTGCTGCGCGATGCAGATGTGGCGATGTACCGGGCCAAAGACTGTAGCCGCAGTCAATATCTCTGGTTTGAATCGGCAATGCACAACCGGGCGGTGCATTTACTTCAGCTAGAGACCGACCTTCGGCAGGCACTAGAGCGCGAAGAGTTTGAGCTGTACTACCAGCCGATAGTCGATCTCTATGAGCTTAAGATAGTTGGCTTTGAGGCGCTAGTGCGCTGGCGACATCCGAGCCGAGGGCTAATTTTCCCGAATGACTTTATTGGCTTTGCCGAAGAATCTGGGTTAATTGTGCCGCTAGGTGAGCGAGTGCTCGAAATGGCCTGTGCTCACATTGCCCAATGGGAACGCCTGGGGGTGATTGGGCCCGAGATTACGGTCAGCGTCAATATGGCGGCGCAGCAGCTGTTGCAGCCTGATATTTTGGCGCGAGTTCAGCATATCATCGAGACGGCTGGGATTGCGGCAGCTCGTCTGCGCCTAGAGCTGACTGAGCGCTCTATTTTGAGCAATCGCGTCTTTGTAGATGAGGTGCTCAGAGCCTTGCAGCACCGCAATATTCAGCTGAGCATTGATGATTTTGGGACGGGCTATTCGGCTTTGAGCTATTTGCATACCCTGCCGGTTGACTATCTTAAGGTGGATCGATCATTTGTTCAGTCAATTACTGCTAGCGCAGACAGCTTGGGGATTGTGCCGCTGATTATCAATATTGCCAAGACGATGAATATGCAGGTGATTGCCGAGGGCATTGAAACGACTACCCAGCTCAGGCAGCTTCAGCAACTGGGCTGCGACTATGGCCAGGGCTACTTGTTTCAAAAGGCGGTGCCCGCAGAGGCGGCGATCGCGCTGCTCAACCGCCCCGCCACTGACTGGCTCAGTGCAATTAGTGCCTGAGTCAGTGCTTTGAGTCAGTGCTTGAAGACAAAATCGTAGCCAGCATATTCTCCAGATTGGTAGTTCACCACCAGCCAAGCTTCTCGGTCAAACGCTAGCGGATAGGCTTCGCGGGTGACTGTAGCGGGCTGACCGCCTGCTTCGCCAGCAGCCCCAGGCAGCGTGCAGTAAGGATTGTCGACTACTTGCCGGACGGCTGCCTGGGTCGATCCTTCTGGCACGGCCAGCAGCCGTGAGATTTGCCCGCGAGAAACCTCAGCCCCTGACTGTACGATGGCCTGGCAGCTGGATTGGGAGATCGCTTTAGAATTTCCCTGGTTGGGGACGACAGCTAGCAGGGCTAATGTCGCGACAGAGCCGCCGGCCCACAGCGCTTTGCGGGGCACACCGCCGGTCAGTTTGCTAATTGTCCGCAGGCTGCGAGTCAGCATACGAGCCAGACCGCTCCTTTTGGCTTGAGCCTTTCTAATAGGCGGCTGATTTGGATCGGTGGCTTGAGCGATCGCCCGAGATCGCCCCGAGCCTCGGCCAGCGGGCCTGGCCCCGTTCATTCCAGGCCCCTTCATTGGCGGTGCCTGAAGCCCTGTTTGATGAAATGCGGTTTGACGAGATGCGTTAGATGCTTGGGAATATGACATCAGCTGTCTCCAAAATCTGTCAGTGATACGATGATAGTACATATATAGTACAAGTGAACTATGTCTGCAAAACTTCTCATCTGAGCGTAGGTCTGCCTATGGGTATGCGCCTGCACTCCGAAAAAAGTTCTTAAAATAGGAGTAGCGCCGTTCGCCCGCTAGCTTTATGAATCGCACCCTCGTCTGGTTTCGCCGCGACTTACGTATTTACGACCACGAGCCGCTTTACCGGGCAGCGCGGCGAGGGGCGGTGATTCCAGTATTTGTGTTTGATCGGGCGCTGCTGCTGCATCCTGAGACGGGTGCGGGCCGGGTGCGCTTTATGCTGAGCTGCTTGGCCGCTTTAGATAGAGACTTGCGATCGCGTGGCGGCAGACTGATTCTCCGAGCGGGC
>JBBSNR010000364.1:0-3507 GCA_038260635.1 Phormidesmidales cyanobacterium | reverse complement strand
TGGGCCGCTTACGAAAAAGCGACGCTGCCAAAGTTTTACCTGGACCTGGGCACCTATCGCAAAGCCGCCGCTAAAAACAGCACGCCCTTTACCCCACCCGTCAACCTCTACTTCGGCATGAAAGTGGCCCTGGAGATGATGAAGGAAGAAGGGCTAGAGAGCATTTTTGCCCGCCATCAGCGCCACAAAGAAGCCACTCGGGCCGGGATGAAGGCATTAGGACTGCCGCTATTTGCCCCCGATAGCAATGCTAGCCCTGCTGTGACCTCTGTGGTGCCCGATGGCATAGACGCTGAGAAGATTCGCTCGGTGCTAAAGAAGCGGTTCAATATCGCCGTTGCAGGCGGCCAGGATCATATGAAGGGCAAAATGTTTCGGATTGGGCATTTGGGCTTTGTGAGCGATCGCGATGTCCTCTGCGCCGTCAGTGCCCTTGAGGCCACCCTGCAAGAACTGGGCCACCAGACGCCAGGGAGCGGAGTGGCTGCTACTAGCGAACGGCTACAGCAAAGGTAGAGCCCTCAGCCCAGAGAAGCAGTCAGCGGTGAAGCAGTCAGCGGTGAAGCAGTCGGCCTCAAAGCTTCACCGCTATGCAGTCTGTCTCAAGCCCAGGCGGTCACCTACGCCAGCTGGCCATCGACGAACTGCAACAGCCGCTGTAGCGGTACTTTTATCTCCTCCGAATTGTTGGCGAGCTTGTAACCCACGTCAAAAATGGCCTTAGAGAGCAAGTAGTTGTTGAGCAGCACCTGTAGCTCTTGATCTGTTTTGGGCAAAAAGTCCGCCGCGCTAGCTGTGGTCACATAAGCATGTAAGAACGCGGCGCTGACCCACTTCTCCCAAAAATCAGCCCACTGCTGCATGACTTCGGTTTGCTCAAGATGGATGACCCCGCTTTCAACTTCGTTTTGAAAACCGGTGACCGCTGCATAGTGAATCGATTGCAACATACCGCCTACATCTCGTAGGGGCGATCGCTTGATCCGTCGCTCGCTCACATTTCGGCTGGCCTCCCCTTCAAAATCGATCAGAATGAAGTCTTTGCCGGTATACAGCGCCTGACCCAAGTGATAGTCGCCGTGGTAGCGCGTGCGCAGTGCCGTAATCTTGCAGTCGAGTAGCTTTTTAAACCGTTCGAGGTACACCTCCTGATAGCCTAAAACCGTCTGCGCCAGCGGCTGCAAATCTTCGTTGAGTGACCACATCTGGTCTTTGAGCCGCAGGAAGACCTGCCCTGTCAAGTTGCGGTTGTACTGATAGATAGAGCGCTGATGGAAGCCCGTGAAGGGTTCGGGGGCAAAGGCAGCATCAGTGGGGTCAGAGGCGAGCGCCGCGTGGAATTCAGCAGTGCGCTGCCCTAGTAGCTGCATATTCGCCAGATAGGTGCCCATCAAATGAGAGGCCAGGCGCTTGTCTTCTGTATCTTCTTCAAACTTGGACTGAAAGGCAATCAGCGCTTCTAGCGCAGGGGGCGCGGACAGTTTGGGAGCCTCGATACTGACCTGGTCGAAGTAGCTGCGAATGTTGTCGAGGCTGTAATCCCAGGTGGTTTGCACCTCAGGCACATATTTCTGCAAAATGCCCACCGTCGCGGGTTCACTCTGAGGGCGCTGATAGTTGAGGTAGCCCACAATGGTGTTGAAGTTGTTGAACGGCTGTTCTCTAGCTGCTTGCTTACTCAAAAACCGGCGGATCTCCAAATCCGGGTTGATGCCTGAGCCGACTTTGCGAAAGAGCTTCAAAATCAGATGAGACCCGTTGGCCGATTCCCCATCGGAATAGATTACTGAGGTGTTGTTGTAGTCGCCTGCAAGATAGTTAGCGCTGGTCGGTAAGTCAGGTTCCTCAAGCAGGGCCAGGGCGGTCGCCGATAGCTTGCCAGCGGTGCCTTCATAGGTGCTGCCCGCCAGGGTGGTTTTTAGCAGGGTAGTTAAAAAGTCTTTGTCGGCGATCGCATCGTAAAGCACACCCACTTCACCCCTCTCTGACATTTGCAAACGCGCCAGCACCGCTGGAGAAGACTCATTCAGCAGCTGTTGAGCAAATTCGCCAAAAGCGTAGCTGACAAATATCAAGTAGGTCGCCGGATCGCCCTGCGTATACTCAACCCGCAGACAGAGCATATGCGTATCGCTGTCGTGAATATCCATGCACTCGGTCAGCTCAGCGGTCCGCACCTGGCCAGGCTTGCCGAGCCACTGACGACGCTTGAGATAGCCGGTCAACAGATGCTCTAAAGCCTCTCGGTGAGACGCCGCAAAAATCGCCTCCCACTGCGTCAGCTCAACCGTCGGCACTTCTGAGGGCGAAAGATAGGTGACCGAGCTGGGTTTGAGGGAGAACCAGTAAAAGGCATAAGGCCCTAAGCTGAGAAAATAGTTGCCGTCTTCGCCCACGCTCGGAAATTCTGTTCGGCCAAAAATCTCTACCGGCATTCGCCCCTTAAAGAGAGAGAGATCGAGCCGCGCTGCCTGCACAAACCGCGAGAGATTGGCCACCACCAGAATCTCTTCGTCCTTGTAGATGCGGGTAAAGGCCAGCACTTTGCGATTGTCCAGGCTGAGCAGGTGAAAGTCTCCCCAGCCAAAGGCCTGATAGCGCTTACGGGTAGCAATCAGCCGCTTGGTCCAGTTGAGCAGTGAATTGGGAGCGGCCCGCTGCGCCTCAACGTTGATCGTCGTGTAGTGATACTCCGAATCGACAATCAGCGGCAGATAAAGCTTGTGCGGATTGGCCTGGCTAAAGCCAGCGTTGCGGTCTGGGCTCCACTGCATGGGGGTGCGCACGCCATTGCGATCGCCCAAATACACATTGTCACCCATGCCAATTTCATCGCCGTAGTAGAGCACCGGCGTCCCTGGCAGCGACAGCAGCAGCCCGTTTAGCAGCTCAATCTGGCGGCGGTCATTTTCCAGCAGCGGCACCAGTCGCCGCCGAATGCCCAAGTTGATCCGCATTTCTGGATCTTGCGCATACATCCGGTACATATAGTCCCGGTCCTCATCGGTCACCATCTCCAGCGTCAGCTCATCGTGGTTGCGCAAAAACAGCCCCCACTGACAGTTCTCCGGAATCTCCGGCGTCTGCTTGAGAATGTCAATAATGGGGAAATTATCCTCCATCCGCAGCGACATAAAGAGACGCGGCATCAGCGGAAAATGGAAGTTCATGTGACATTCATCACCATCGCCGTAATAGGACGCCGCGTCTTCGGGCCACTGATTGGCCTCTGCCAGCAGCATCTTGCCTTCGTAGCGCTCATCTACATATGTGCGTAAGCTTTTTAAGAAATCATGAGTTTCTGGCAGGTTCTCGCAGTTGGTGCCCTCGCGCTCAAATAGGTAGGGCACCGCGTCCATCCGCAGCCCGTCTACGCCCATTTCCAGCCAAAATTCCAGCACATCAAAGACCGCCTGCTGCACCGCCGGATTGTCGTAGTTAATATCCGGCTGATGAGAGTAAAAACGGTGCCAGTAGTAGGCTTTGGCAACCGGATCCCAACTCCAG
>JBBSNR010000363.1:0-3518 GCA_038260635.1 Phormidesmidales cyanobacterium | reverse complement strand
TAATCGTTGAAGATAGTCAGGGGCGGCGCGAGATTGCCCTGGACAGCTCTGTCTACTCGATTGGCCGCGACCCCAAGTGCGACATTCGGCTGGCATCGCAGTTTGTATCGCGTCACCACGCCACGCTGGTACAGCTACCTCGGGACAATCAGAGCGATTACTACCGAATTGTAGATGGCAATTTGAAAGGCAAGCCCAGCGCCAATGGTATGTTGATCAATGGTCGCAAGCTCCAGGCTCACGATTTGGGCAATGAAGATGAGATTGTATTTGGCCCCCAGGCCCGCGCTATTTTTTACCAGCTAGAGCGAGACACCTTTTCGGGGGTCGCGCCTGATGAGTTTGATATCACGCTGATTAGCCCTAACATGGTAGATGAAGAGTCTGACTGATAAATCACTAAGGCCAAATAAAGGCCGCGTGACTAGGGCCGGATGGCGGCTTCTGTGACGGTATCGAACAGGTGAAGCTGGTCAGCCGGAAAGCTGATTTGCAGGGTGCTGCCTACTTTTGCGGGCTGATCGGCGGAGATGCGAATCTGTAGGCGAGTATCGGTAGATAGGGCACCTGCGAAAGTAGCCATGACGTAGGTTTCGCTGCCCAGCGCTTCGAGCTGGGTGATGGTTACGGGAACTGAGCCGGGCTGCTGACCGGTTTTTATATGCTCTGGGCGAATGCCGAGAGTGACCGCCTGGTTTTGGTAGGGGGCGAGTGCCTGCTGCCACTCAGCCGAGAGCGCTACGGTGAAAGCAGGGTGAACAATCTGGCCTGCTTTTACTGTAACCGTGAGAAAATTCATCGGCGGGGAGCCAATGAAGGCGGCGACGAAGCGGTTGGCCGGATGGCGATAAAGCTCTAGCGGCGGGGCAACCTGCTGAATTTCGCCCTGATTCATAACGGCAATGCGATCGCCCATGGTCATCGCTTCGGTTTGGTCGTGGGTGACGTAGATAGTGGTTGTGCCTAGCTGACGCTGCAAGCCAACGATTTGAGCGCGAGTTTCGTTACGCAGTTTGGCATCGAGGTTAGAGAGCGGTTCATCCATCAGAAAAGCCTGCGGACTGCGGGCCATGGCTCGGCCTAAGGCAACGCGCTGCTTTTGGCCACCGGAGAGCTGCTTGGGCAGACGGGAGAGCAGTTCTTCAATTTGCAGCATTTTAGCGACGCTGTGAACCTGCTGAGCAATCTGGGCTTCAGCAGCAGAACGGTAGCGCAGGCGAGGCGGCAGCGGGCGAGTCAGGCCAACCAGGGTACTTTCTATCCAGGCGGGTCGGGTTGGCTGCTTTTCGGTAGCCTTCGCCGCTAGCCGGGTGCGCCGCAGCCCAAAAGCCAGGTTGTCATAGACGCTGAGGTGAGGATAGAGCGCGTAGCTCTGAAACACCATGGCAATGTCGCGCTGCTTGGGAGGGAGGGTGTTGACCTGGCGATCGCCCACCCAAACATCCCCACTCGTCAGGCTTTCCAATCCAGAAATCAGGCGCAACAGCGTGCTCTTGCCGCAGCCCGAGGGGCCGACTAGCACCATAAATTCGCCGTCGTCCACCGTCAGGTTGATGCGACGCAGGACGGTGCCTGCCGAAAAAGCTTTGTAAATATCTTTGAGGACGACTTTGGCCAAGGCAGCTCAGAGGGCGGTAGGTAAAGTAAACAGTGGCTTCTAAACAGTGGCTTCAGGCGTCGAGCGCTTCGTCCGCGATGCCGGTCATCAAGGTTTGAGTGATGACTTCGCTGCGCCCGGTGGTAAACAGGCGATCACACGGCTGGCTTCTGCCCTGTAAAGGCACCTCGTCAATCGCCAGACTAGCGCAGCGATCTTCATTGGTAACCACCGCAAAAGTGGTCTCCGGGACCGCCAATATCATCGATGCTAGCGAGTCATTTTTCAAGCTGAACTTAAAAGACTGAGAGCCAATACCGCCCCGATTGGATGTTCTAAAGTTGCTGACCAGCATCTTTTTAGCAAATCCCTTCGTTGAGACCAGCAGCAGACTATCTTTGGGCCGAACCGGCACGCAGCCAACCAAGCGCTCATTCTTAGGCAGCCGAATGCCCTGCGGCCCTTGGGCGCTGCGGCTCATTTCTGGCAGCTGCTCGGCACTGACTTGAAAGCGTAGCAGCCTGCCGCCAGAAGAGGCCAGCATCAGGTCGCTGCCCAAAGGCGCAATCAGCGCATATTGCAGCGTGTCGTCAGCTTTGAGCTTAACAGCAGTCAGCCCCCGGCCCGTCAGATTGCTCAATTCTTGGGCGGGCAGGCGCTTCACCCGGCCTTTAGTCGTGACCAAGATCAGCTGCTGAGCGAGCCGCTCCTCGTTTAAAACCATATGAGTGGCAATATCGTCGGGGGCACTGCCCGCCGAATTGGGCAGCAGGCTGATCAGAGGCACGCCCTTGTTTTGCCGCTGACCGATAGCAATGTCACCGACGCTGACGGTGTAGGCTTTGCCGTCACGGGTTAGGACCAAAATCTCCTGGGTAGGGTTGGTCAGCTCGGTTTGCATGGTGATGTCGTCAAATTCGTCTAGCTGCTGACCGGGTTCGATTTGCTTCGACTGTCGGCGGCTATAGGCTTTCGGCGATGACCGGCGCACGTAGCCCTTGCGCGTAAATTCGACGATAAATTCTTCTTCGCTCTCTTCAGCCGCAATCTCGGCTAAAGCTTCTTGCTCCAGGCGGCGTTCGGCAGAGGTTTGAATGCGGGTACGGCGAGGGTCGTTAAATTTCTTTTTGAGGGCTCTCAGCTCTTTCTTGAGCGATTTCATCAGCACTGAGCGGTCATCTACCAGGGTTTGCAGCTGGTCAATGCGCTCAGTGAGTTCTGCGGCTTCGTCGCGCAGCTTTTGCTGCTCTAGGCCGGTCAGTCGGCGCAGCGGCATCGATAAAATGCTGTCGTTCTGGCGATCGCTCAAGTCAAAGCTCTCCTGAAGACTGACTTTAGCGGTGGTGCCATCTGGGGCGCGGCGCAAAATTTCGATCACCGCATCCAGGTTGTCCAGCGCTACCGTCAATCCGGCCACGATGTGGGCCCTGGCCTGCTTTTGCTCCAGCTCATGGCTGTACTGGCGAATCAGCGTCTCTTCGCGAAAGTTGAGAAAAGCCTCTAAAATTTCTCGCAGAGAGAGCTGCCGGGGCTGACCGTCTTCAATGGCGAGCATCAGCGCGCCAAAGTTGGTTTGCAGCGGCGTCATCCTGTAGAGATCGTTCAAAATCAGCGGCGGCTGGGCCTCGCGCTTAAGCTCTATGACCACTCGCATACCGTCTCTGTCGCTCTCATCGCGAATATCAGAGATGCCGTCAATTCTCCCCTGGTTGACCAGGCTGGCAATTTTGGTAATCCAGCTGGCCTTATTGACCTGGTAGGGCAGCTCGGTGACGACAATGGCCTGGCGCGATCGCTTGCCCCGGCCCGGCTGAATCTCCTCAAAGCTAGCAATCCCTCGAATCGGAATGCCGCCGCGTCCGGTGCGATAGGCATCGCGGATGCCCTGAGTATCAATAATCTCTGCGCCGGTCGGAAAATC
>JBBSNR010000362.1:0-3520 GCA_038260635.1 Phormidesmidales cyanobacterium | reverse complement strand
TCGGTTATCTTCAGCGAGTTCGCGGTTGTACTCTCCTTGGACCAGCTGTAAATAAGCCAGGCGAGAGCCAATGCCGCCAAGCATAACCAGGCTCAGCAGCAGCATAATCACGACAGATTGATATTGGCGGCCAACGGTGCGACCTCCTTTTTTGTCACTAAAGCTAGAAATGCGCTGAGAAAAAGCCATGGCAATAGTAGTACAGGTGATAACAGGCGCAAAACATTTTGCAACTGGCTAAAGATGATAAGCCAGCTCAATTACTCAGCACGCTAGGTCTCGGTGGATCTGCATCTGGTTTTGGCGCGGGAGGCGCGGGTGGTGCCGGGGCGGGCGCAGGCGCAGCAGGTACAGGCGCGGGTGCAGCAGGGGCGGGGGCAGGCGCAGGCGCGGGCGCAGGCGCGGGCTCCGGTGCAGGCTCTGGTGCGGGTCGATCACGGACGGGTTGATCGCGATCAATCCGTTCTGCGTCTCTAGATTCGGGCTCTGCTGGCGCGCTGAACTGCTCATCAGGTTCTTCTTCACTGGAGACAGCTGGGCGGCGGTCATCTTCTAGCTGATCGCTCCTCTCTGGCTTATCTACAATCGTCCGGCGTGGTGAAATCGGCTTAGCCTTAATCGTGCCTTCTCTCCCGCCTAACTTGGGCAAGTCTGGAAATTCTTCGACTGGCAAATCGTCAATAAACTGGCTGACAAACTCGTGCCAGGCCAGGGCTGCTGTGCGGCTAGCGCCGCTGGTCGGACTGCTGTCGTCATTGCCCATCCACACCCCGGCTACTAGCTGCGGAGTGTAGCCCACAAACCAGAGATCCCGGTTTTTCTCAGATGTGCCGGTTTTACCAGCCACTTGTCTGCCAGAGAGGGCCGCATTGCCGCCAGTGCCGCCATTCACCACGCTCTGTAGCATCCAGGTCATAATGGCCGCAGTATCGGCATCGAGTGCCTGTTTCGGCTCTTCCTCAAATTCGTACATCACATCGCCTTGTGAGTTGGTGATGCGGGTAATGCCGTGTGGGGCAATATGCTTGCCTTCAGCGGCAAATGAGCCATAGGCGCTGGTCAGCTCTAGCAGGTTGACTTCTGACGAACCCAGTGCCAGCGAGTAGGCGGGCAGCAGCTCCGAATCGATCCCCATCCGATGAGCCAGGGCAATCACCGGGTCAAAGCCGACATCGACCAGCAGCTTGACAGCGACGATGTTGATCGAGCGGGTCAAGGCTTGGCGCAAATCGACTTCACCGCTGTAGCTATCGCCGTAGTTTTCGGGCTCGTAGCCATCGACGACGTAGCGAGCGTCGGTATAGTTTTTGTAAGGTGACATGCCGGTAGCGATCGCCGTCGCATACACAAAAGCCTTAAACGTAGATCCCGGCTGCCGCTGCGCCTGAGTCACCCGGTTAAACTGGCTGCCGTCAAAGTCAGTGCCCCCCACCATGGCCTTAATCTCCCCGGTTTTGGGATCGAGAGCGACCAGAGAAGCCTGCTCAAAGCGCTGCCACTCGCCATATTCTTCGGTGATATCTTTAACCGTTTTTTCGGCTGCCTCCTGCCACTTCGTATCCAGAGAGGTTTCTACCACCAGCCCACCAGCCTCGATCTGCTCAGGAGAGAGAATCTCGGATAGCTGCTTTTTGATATAGATAGTGAAGTAGGGATACTTGCTATCGAGAAACTTAGGCTCTTGTGCCTCTAGCGTCACAGCAGCCTGATACGCCTCGTCAGCCTGGGCAGTCGTAATTACGCCATTGGCCTCCATCCGGCTGATTACCTTGTCGCGCTGCTGGCGAGCCGCCTCTGGATTGACCAGCGGAGAATAGAGACTCGGAGCCGGAGCCATTCCCGCAATCAGGGCCACATCAGCCACACTGAGCTTGTCAACCGTTTTACCAAAATAAATCCAGGCGGCATCGGCCACGCCGTAGGCTCCCGCGCCCAGATACACCAGGTTAAGGTAGCGCTCTAGCACCTTTTCTTTGCCCAAGTCTTTCTCTAATCGCTGGGCTAATATCGCTTCTTTAAACTTTCGCTGAAAACTCCTGTCCTGAGTCAGAAACGTGATCCGAGCGAGCTGCTGTGTAATTGTGCTGGCCCCTTCTACCACGCCACCGCTGACGAGGTTGGCGACGGCGGCTCGGGCAATTGAGCGGTAGTCGATGCCATTATGCTGATAAAACCGGCGGTCTTCAGCAGCAATAAACGCCTGCACGACCACTTCAGGAATTTCATCAAAAGCAAGATTTTCTTGAGCGGTCGGGCCTACCTTTTGCAAAACTTTGCCATCTCCGGCCTTCAGCGTGATGGTGCCGCTACGCTCGTAGGTTAGCGCCCGACGCACATCGGGCACGGTCTCTTGCAGACTGCTCCACAGCCGGTAAAACTGAGTGCTAGGGCCAGCGATACCCGCCCCGACGAGCAGTACCACCCAAAAGGCAGACCGCTGGTAAACAGGTTTGCTGGCGGGCACAGGGGCATGGGTCTGATCGGGCTGAGTCCTGGGAACAGCCGCCGTCCGAACAGCCATCTGCCGCTGCCTATTGGTCTGAGCAGCGCTTCGGGAGGCTGGCTTTGAGTCTGAATCGCGCAGCCTGTTAGACCACTGTTTCAGCTGAGAGAAAAGATTGGCCACTTCAGTAGTTCTCCAGACGGACTCGCCGCCGTTGACAGACGTTATTCTCAAAGGTCAGGCCTAAGGCAGCGCTTAAACAAGCTAGCGATAAACCAGACCAGAATGTACAGATGGCCAGATGCAGGGGCTAATTCGCCTAAATGCTATCACGGTAGGTAGAGTCACTGAGAGCAAGGGGGATCGGTTTTTGTTCGCAGCTCATGACTGATCGCTGCCATCAGGTGCGATATTTCGGCAAGTTAGCTAGCTCACCAGGCTGCTGTGGCCGATAGCTAATGCCGTCACCAGCATTCCTAAGACTAAAAACGGCTGAGCGCTGGCCTGGTATTTGACATCGTTTTCGAGCGGATTGCGCAAAAAATACATGTCTTGAAAGGTGATCTGAGGAATGATCAGTAAGATCAGCAGCACCGCGTAGAAGTTTTTGTGAATGCCAATCAAGTAAGCGGCCATGCCGCCTTGAAAGATATCGATCATCAGTACGCAGATCCAGGCGGCAGTTTGCACCCCAAACATTACTGGCAGCGACTTAAGACCGAGCTGGCGATCGCCCTCCACCGCTTTAAAGTCATTCACCACCGCAATCCCCAGCCCAGCCATACTGTAAATTAGCGTCAGCACCACAATGGTCGGATTGAGATCGCCAAACAGCGCGTGGCCCGCCCACCAAGGCAGCGCAATGTAGCTAGCGCCAAGGGCATAGTTGCCCAGCCAGCCATTTTGCTTGAGCTTGAGCGGCGGTGCTGAATAGATATAGGAGACAAAAGAGCCGCCTACTGCCAGCACAAAGAGCGTCGGAAACTCATGTCCCGCCCAGCGATCTAGCCCGTAGGCCACCGCCAGACCGCCCAGCAGCAGCACCCAAATCTGCACCTTCACCTGGTCTAAAGAAAT
>JBBSNR010000361.1:0-3556 GCA_038260635.1 Phormidesmidales cyanobacterium | reverse complement strand
GAGAACTGCTTAAAGTTTCGTAACCTAAATCCGCCTGAGTCGCGTTTTCCATGACCTCAGCCACCTCTCTTTTTTTTCCTGTTGAAGCCGATCTGGCACTGCTGACGGACAATCTTAAGAATCTTGTTGGCGCTCGCCATAAAATTTTGTATGCCGCTGCCGAGCATCTTTTTGGTGCTGGCGGTAAGCGCATCCGTCCGGCTATTGTGCTGTTGCTAGCTAGGGCGACACTGCCGGATCAGGGCATTACCCCTCGCCACCGTCGCCTGGCAGAAATCACTGAAATGATTCACACCGCTAGCCTGGTGCACGATGACGTGGTAGATGAGTCGGCTACCCGGCGCGGCGTGCCGACCGTTCACAGCCTTTTTGATAACCGGGTGGCTGTGCTGGCGGGCGATTTTCTCTTTGCTCAGTCTTCTTGGTACCTAGCTAACCTTGACAACTTGGAAGTCGTTAAGCTGCTTTCGCGGGTGATTATGGACCTAGCTGAAGGTGAGATTCGCCAGGGGCTTAAGCATTTCGACACCACGCTGTCAATTGAAGACTATTTAGAGAAGAGCTATTACAAAACCGCTACGCTGATTGCCAACAGTGCTAAAGCCGTGGGTGTACTCAGCGAAGTTTCAGCGCCTGTGGCTGAAAATCTTTATAACTTTGGTCGCAGTTTAGGTCTGGCTTACCAGATAGTGGATGACATTTTAGATTTTACGGGTTCGTCGGAGGTGCTCGGGAAGCCAGCGGGCTCCGATTTGCGTAGCGGTAACCTGACTGCCCCGGTGCTCTATGCCATGGAGGAGGTGCCTTACTTAAAGATCTTGATCGAGCGAGAGTTTTCTGAACCCGAGGATTTTGAGCAGGCGATTGAATTGGTTCACGCTAGCCAGGGGATTGACCGCTCACGGACACTGGCAACTGACCATGTGCGCCACGCGGTTGAGTGCCTGAGTGAGCTGCCGACATCGGCCTCTCGTCAGGCGCTGGAAGATATTTCAGAATATGTGTTGCGACGGCTGAAATAGGTTTAGGGTGTTAGCAGATGCCCAGAATCTAGGTGCCCAAAGTCTAGATGCCCAGAATTTAACAGAGGCCTGTGAACCGCGCCGTTTGCCTGGGAGAAATTTTGGTTGACTGCTTTGCTGAGCAGCCGGGGTTGCCTCGCAGCGAAGTCACTAGCTGGACGCCACTGCCGGGCGGGGCACCGGCAAATGTGGCTTGCGCGCTGGCCAAACTGGGTGACTCGGTGGATTTTATTGGGGCGGTGGGCAGCGATCGCTGGGGCAATGCCTTAGTCAAACTATTGGCCGACATGGGGGTGGGCCACCGGGGGGTGCAAAGGAGAATCAAAGCCCCGACTCGCCAAGTCTATGTCACTCACGATGCGCAGGGCGATCGCACCTTTGCAGGCTTTAGTGAAGGCGACCCAGCGATTTTTGCCGATGCCCATCTTTTTGCCGATGCCCTGGATGCTGAGTTATTTACCAGGGCTGGCTTTCTGGTATTGGGCACGTTGGCGATGGCCTACACAGATACCCGGCAGTCGGTCGCAAGAGCAGTCGCGCTGGCCGCCGCTCAAAACACGCCCATTTTGGTTGATGTGAACTGGCGACCGATGTTTTGGCCCAATCCCACCGAAGCGCCAGGCCGGGTCTACGATCTGCTGAGCAAAGCACAGTTTATAAAAGTATCTGACGACGAGGCTGAGTGGCTATTTGGCACGGGGTCAGCAGCGGCGATCGCCCGGCAGTTGCCTCATCTCAGCGGTGTTTTAGTGACAGCTGGGGCGAAGGGCTGCCAATATTCGCTGATGGGCAACGTGGGCACTTTGCCAGGCTTTAAAGTAGACGTTGAAGAAACTACCGGCGCGGGCGATGCCTTCACCGCTGGGTTTGTTCACCAGTTGCTGCACAGAGGGCAGCAGTGCTTAAAAGATGCCAGCAGCGCTCGCGAGGTGGTTACCTATGCCAGCGCTGTTGGCGCATTGACCACCACTCGCCCAGGGGCGATCGCCGCTCTTCCTACACCCAGCGAGATTGAGGTGTTTTTATACCTCAACTGATGACTGATTGACTGACTGATTAACATTCATTGCCCCGGATATGGCCCAAGAAATTGAACGCAAGTTTTTAGTCACTGCTGACAGCTGGCGGCCCTTAGCAACCGGCCAGCCTTACTGTCAGGGCTACATCGCGACGGCCCGGCCTGGCCACAGCGTGCGGGTGCGACTGGCGGGCGATCGCGGCTACTTGACGATAAAAGGCCCCACGCAAGGACTCACCCGAGCCGAGTTTGAATACCCGATTCCGGTGGCCGATGCGCAGGCCATGCTGTCAACGCTGTGCGATCGCCCATTCATAGAAAAAACGCGCTATCGCCTGCCAAGAGGCGAAGTCGTCTGGGAAATTGACGAATTTGCTGGGGAAAACGTGGGGCTGATTGTAGCGGAAGTAGAGCTGCAATCAGAAAATCAGCCGCTGGATCTACCCGACTGGGTCGGGAGAGAAGTCTCGGGCGAAGCGCGATATTACAACGCTAGCCTGGTTAAGCATCCCTACTCGCAGTGGTCATAGCTGTCGGGATTGATCGGTTCATCGCTACGGGCCTGAGCTAGCTAGCGGCCCACGTGATGTAGGGCAGTTGGCTGGCGGTTTGAGAAATCGCCGCAGCCTGTTCTACTAGCTGTCCGCAAGCATCCCAAGTGCCTTCGAGAAACATCTGCTGAGGGCCTGCGCCCATCTGCGCAGCCAGAGAAAGATCGTCTGCCTGTACAGTCATCTGATCGAGATCGACGGTCACTTCTACAGCCGGGTCTGCGGCAATGAGCTTTTGCAGGGCAGTCACGTCCGCTGTATTAGCTGTGACGCAGGGAATACCCATCGCGACGCAGTTGCCAAAAAAGATCTCAGCAAAGCTCTCACCGACCAGCGCCCTGATGCCCCAGCGGGCGATCGCCTGAGGCGCATGTTCTCGGGAAGATCCGCAGCCAAAGTTGCGATTGACCACCAGCACTTCGGCCCCCTGATACGGCTGCTGATTAAAAGAATGTGCGGGGTTCTGCTGACGGTCATCGGCAAAAACCTGTTCACCTAGCCCATCAAAGGTCACCGCTCGCAAAAACCGCGCTGGGATAATTCGGTCGGTGTCGATGTCGTTACCCACTAGGGGCAACCCTCGACCAGAGACGGTATGAACTTGGGAAGAGTCACTCATGATTTTGCGATCGCTCATGGCCGCTTCTATGTTACCGCTGATCGGGCGCTGGATTCAGGCCTGGCTCAAGCCTAGATTCAGTCACTGATCTAGTCTCAGAACCCTGCCGTCAGGCTGCATAGCAGGAAGGCCTCAGTCCATTCCACTACCGCCCCGTAGGTATCTCCGGTGTGACCGCCGAGCTGTTGGTTGAAGTAGGCGCTGGTCGCCCCGGCAAACAACAAGCCACCGATGACTGTGCGCCCGATGAGAGACCACGGCACTACAGCGCCAAATCCCAATCCCAGGCTCAGCCCAATCATGCCAGCTAGGCTAGGCAGTGCGCACCAGGCTGAGGGCAATGCCG
>JBBSNR010000360.1:0-3557 GCA_038260635.1 Phormidesmidales cyanobacterium | reverse complement strand
TGAGCGATGCCGTTGTAGGGGACAGAAGCAATAGCATCATGCGCATCCAACACGCCTCTTTCTGCCCCCACCAAAGTCTCGATGAGTTCTGGCACAGGCGCAGGCGTCCCTTTTTTAAAGTTCACCTGAGCTGTCGGCGCAGTGGACTGCGGGCTAAAGTCAGGTGCATTCTCCTTTACACCAAATGCACTGGCTTCATAAGCAGTTTTCAAGGCCATCTCCAGACCCGTTTCACCGACATCTGTGGTAGAAGTCACGCCAATCTGGTTTTGGTCATTCCACACGCGCACAATTACGCTGGATCGGTTAGAGGCTTTGACCTGTTTGGGTTCGCCTTTATCTACCTGAACGCTGGTTTCGTCGACTGAGGAGCCGTAGATGTCGTATTTGGCAATGCTGAGCTTTTGAGCGATCGCCTCAGCCTGCTGAGCAATCGTTTGAATATTAGACATACTTAAATTGAGAAAATTGTTGAGCTAAAAGGACGTAGAGGCACATGAGTTGTGTGCCCCGCAATGGAATTCTGTCTTTACCGGCCACCTACAGTGATGTCGTCTACCCGAATATGAGGCTGACCCACCGTGACATAAATGCTGCCACTCACCGACCCGCAAAATCCCGGTGCCAAGCTAATGTCATCCGAGCACATCGAAATCTTGTTCATAATTCCCGTTGCTTCGCCAATCAGCGTCGCGCCTTTCAGCGGCTTGGTGACTTTTCCGTCCTCAATGAGATAGGCTTCATCCACCGCAAAGTTAAACTGGCCGGTAGGGCCAACGCTGCCGCCGCCCATCTTTTTGCAGTAGATGCCTTTATCTACTGAGGCAAACAGCTCTTCGACTGTGTGATTGCCCGGCGCGATGTAGGTATTGCGCATCCGCGACGCCGCCGCGTAGGTATACCCCTGACGGCGACCGCTACCCGTGCGCGGATGCCCGGTCCGCATCTCGCCCGCCCGGTCGGAGATAAAATTCTTCAAAATGCCATTTTCAATCAGCAGCGTTCGCTGCACTGGCATCCCCTCATCATCCATATCGATAGTGCCAAAGGCTTCAGAAGAGAGCCCTTCATCCCAGGCAGTGAGGCTTTCGTTGGCAACCTGCTGACCTTTTTTGTGCATAAACGGGGTGGTCTCCCGCTCAATTTGAGTGGTCTCTAGCAGATGACCGCAGGCTTCATGGAAGATTACCCCGCCGAAGTGGTTGGCCATGATAACCGGGTAGTTGCCCGACTCAACATAGTCGGCATACAGCATTTTACCGGCAGATTCGGCTACCTTCTCAGCGGTTTGCTCATAGTCCCAGGCGGTGAGAAAGCTAGGGTCACCCGTATTGCCCAGGCGCTCACCAATCGAAGAGCGGTGCTCACCATCGGCGCACAGCAGATTGTATCCGACCGACTGAGTCAGGCGAATATCGCGAGCAAAAGTGCCGTCACTAGAGGCAACCAGCACTTCTTGCCAATCGCGAAAATAAGCGGCGCGGCGGGCCTGCACATGATTCGCTTTTTTTGCTAAGGCGGCGTTGGCCTCTAGTAAGACTTCTCCCATCGTCTGCATAGAGGTGCAGCTCGCCAGCCAGTTTTCTTTAGCGCGGCTGGTGCCATAGTCTCGCAGCGGCTCCAGATTGAGCTCAGGAATGTGAGCATGAGGCCCAGGCAGCTCCAGCCCCATAATGGCTAGCCCTTTTTCTAAGGCGGCTTTTAGCCCGTTAAAAGTCAGGTCGTTAGTGCTGACATAGCAGTCAGAATTGCCTTTGAAGACGCGCACGCCTGCGCCAGAGACTAGGCTGGGAGAAATGCTGGTAATCGCATCGTCTTCGGCCAGACAGCTGATGTAGTTTTTGCGCTCTAGAAAGAATTCGACAAAGTCTGCGCCGACCGCGCGGCCTAAGCCCAGCAATGTAGAGAGTGGTGCTTCCCAAGTTTGGTCAAACCTGTCTGGGGTGGACTTGTAGCTCAGGGAGGGAATCTGTTCTAGGCGCAGGGGCTGGTCAAAAATGGCGGCTGTCATACCGGCGGCAGTTCCTTATCAATATTTTCAATTAGCTTAGCAAATGCGCCAGATCATGGGCGCTGCCGGTCTGTTCGGTCTTTACGAGTTTCGGGGAGCCAGCGGCTTGAACGGTAGCTCGAACGGCGGGTGGGTAAAGTAAGCGCGTTGAACCCATTGCGCTATATCCCTAGATGAAAATCGCTACCTGGAATGTCAATAGTGGGGCGATCGCTGACCGTCTGACAGAACTCCGCACAGAACACGATGCGGACATCGTTGCCATGCAGGAAACAGCAGCGCCTGCAACGGATTCACCATCTTGCTTTTGGTCAGGCGACTTACAGCACAAAGGCGTGGCTGTTTCGTCAAAAATCCCCTGCACCCTCGCTGAAGTTCCCGGCGAAACTTCGCCAGCGGTCGGCGTTCGATGTGCCGATTCTGACCTGGGGCCGTTTAACCTGCTGTGCGTATGGGCTAAGCCAGCGCCTTCGTATTTCGCTGACCTGTCTCGAACCTTTGACCTTTACGCCTCATTTATTCGGGAGCGGCCCACCGTCATCCTCGGAGACTTCAACATGAGCGCTCGTCTGCTACAAAAGGGGCGACAGTTCTACCTGCTAAACGCTCGACTCAACCACGACTTTGACGTTCACTCGGCCTACCACGAATTCACTCACGAGCGATTCGGGATGGAGGCGATGACCACGCTTTATCATCAGTGGGGCGCGGCGGGCTGCTTTCATATTGATTTTGTCTATGTTCCGGCCCGGTGGCTGCCAAAGCTGACAGCGGTCACGGTTCCCGGCTACAGCAAATTTACCACCAGCGATCACCGGCCTGTGGTCTGTGACTTTGTCTGACAATACCGGTACCCGACTGTAGCGTTCTGGCTCAGGGCCGTAGGCAAGGATATACTGAGTCCAAAGTTCCTCAGCACGACATGCAAATCACCCTCGATCTTCCTGAAGACCTGCTCGACAAAATTGCTGGACTCGAAGAGCAGCTTCCTCAAGCGTTAGCTTTGGGTGTCGACGAGCTAACTTCTCGGCCCCGCGATGGGTTCAATGGCTTTGCAGAGGTACTGGAGTTTCTGGCCAATTTGCCGACGCCAGCGGAAGTCTTAGCGCTGCGGCCTTCGTCGAGTTTGCAAGCCCAAATCGACCAGCTTTCAGAAAAGTACAAGGCTGAGACGCTGACGGCCCAGGACGGGTTGCTCTGGAAGCAGTATGAATACTTGGAACATGTGGTTCGGATGGCGAAGGCAAAAGCATATCTGAAGCAGCAGGAACAGGATCTCGCCGTATGAGTAAAACTTACGTGCCCGCTCAACTGCGGCGCGTGGTGGTAGAGCGAGCCTATGACTGTTGTGAATACTGCTTGCAGCCAGGGGCATTTGCTTTCAGTTCCCACAAGATCGACCATATTATTGCTGAAAAGCACGGCGGCAGAACGATTGAAGAAAATCTAGCGCTGGCCTGTAAGCTCTGCAATACATTTAAAGGCAGTGATATCGCTTCTGTTGATCCAGAAACTTCGGAAATTGTTCGGCTATATCAGCCGAGGC
>JBBSNR010000359.1:0-3568 GCA_038260635.1 Phormidesmidales cyanobacterium | reverse complement strand
TAGAGGACTTTGAGGGCGATCGCTACCAACGCATCGCACATATCAAGTATCTGCTGAAATCGGGTCAGCTCAGTGAAGATCTACGGTGGCGATCAGCTGTCCCTAGTGCTTAGGGTAAAGCATTCGAGCCTTAGACCATTCGAGCCTCAGACCATTCAAGTCTCGAAGCATTCAAGCCAGAAATTTAATAGAAGAGATTTACGGAAGGATCTGAGCCATGGAAGCATCTATCTCTTGTCGCGCTTGCGGCGGCGAGTCGCTAAAGCCAATTATTTCGTTTGGTGAGACGACGCTAGCCGATGCGCTGCTCACATCAGAGCAGCTTGATCAGAGTGAATATACGGCTCCTCTGGAGCTGGTTTTTTGCGTGGACTGTAGTCTCGTGCAGATCACGGTGAGCGTTCCTCCCGAGATTCTCTTTTGCCGGGACTATCCGTATTTCTCGTCGGTATCGCCCAGCTTGCTAAAGCACTTTAGAGCAAGCGCTGAGTCGATTATTCGGCAGCGGCAGCTCGGGCCAGACAGCCGGGTAGTGGAAGCAGCCAGCAACGATGGCTATATGCTCAAAATTTTTGCTGAGACGGGCATCTCGGTTTTGGGCATTGACCCAGCGCAAGGCCCGGCTGAGGCCGCTCAAAAAGCGGGCATTCCCACCCGCTGTACTTTTTTTGGCAAAGAGCTGGCCGCGCAGCTCCGGCAGGAGGGCTACTCAGTCGATGTCTTTTTAGCCAACAATGTGCTGGCCCACGTGCCAGATTTGAACGGCTTTGTCGCGGGCATACGAACCTTGCTCAAAGAGACTGGCGTCGCTGTGATCGAAGCGCCCTACGTGGTTGATTTGGTTGAGCACGGCGAGTTTGACACGATCTATCATCAGCACCTTTGCTACTTTTCGGTGACGGCTTTAGACCGACTTTTCCGGCGTCACGATCTGTTTCTGAATGATATTGAGCAGACAGCCATTCACGGTGGTTCGCTGCGGCTGTTCGTAGAGCCGAGTGAGCATGTTCAGCCTGCGGTGAAAGCGCTGCTAGAGCAGGAGCGGCAAGACCAGGTGGACAGCATTGACTACTACCAAAACTTTGCGGCCCGCGTGGAGACCATTAAGTCTGAACTGCTGGCGATTCTCTCTGAGCTCAAGCAGCAGGGTAAGCGAATTGCGGGCTATGGCGCGGCAGCTAAGGCCGCTACGATGATGGCCTACGTTGGCATTGACCAGCAGCAGCTTGACTATGTGGTCGATCTCAATTCGTTTAAGCAGGGGCGCTATATGGGCGGCAACCATCTGCCCATTTTTTCGCCAGCCAAGCTGTTAGAAAATCGGCCTGACTACGTGTTGATTTTGGCCTGGAATTTTGCTGAGGAGATTATGCGTCAGCAGGCTGATTATCAACAGGGTGGGGGGCGATTTATTGTGCCGATTCCAGCGCCCAGGGTGGTTTAGATCGGGCGAGGTCGTATTTAAGGAGACTATTATGGTTCAGCTACAGTCAAATCAACTGCTCAATCCGAACGACGTTAGCTTCTTAGCTGACAAAAAATGCCCCAACTGCGGATCGCTCGGGCTTTCTATCTTCTATGAAGTTCGCAATGTGCCGGTTCACAGCTGCCTGATGCTGTCTTCGGCTGAAGACGCGCTAAATTTTCCGGCTGAAGATGTGGTGCTGGGGTTTTGCGATCGCTGTGGCTTTATCACCAATACCGAGTTTGACGCCAAGTGGTCGGCCTACGCGCCCAACTATGAAGATCAGCAGAGCTTTTCGCCTACTTTTAATCGGTTTGCCAAAGAACTTGCTCAGCAGCTGATTGATAAATATGACCTGCACAACAAGTCCATTGTCGAAATTGGCTGTAGTAAAGGAGACTTTCTCTATTTGCTGTGCGAGCTGGGCAACAACCGGGGCGTCGGCATCGATCCAAGCGCTGTGCCGGGGCGGGTGGAGAGTTCGGCAGCTGATCGGGTGACGCTAATTCAAGACTATTATTCAGAAAAATACGCTGATCAGGTGGGCGATTTTATCTGCTGTCGCCATACGCTAGAGCATATTCAGCCTACTGCCGACTTTATCAGCACCGTGCGGCGGTCGATTGGCGATCGCGATGTTGCCGTCGTCTTTGAAATACCCGATACCGTTCGCGTGCTCAAGGAAGTCGCTTTTGAAGACATTTACTACGAGCACTGCTCCTACTTTACGCCCGGTTCTCTGGCCCGGCTGTTTCGCAACTGCGGCTTTGAAGTCACCGATCTCTACCGGGCTTACGGCGATCAGTACCTGCTGATCGATGCCAAACCAATAGCGATACCCGCTGAAAAAGCCCACGAGCTAGAAGATAGCCCGCAGCAGATTGCTCAGGCGGTGCAGCACTATATCGATCAGATTGGTGGCAAGCTAGAGGGCTGGCGAAAGCAGTTAGAGACGGCTCAGCAGCAGGAAAAAAAGGTCGTGGTTTGGGGCTCAGGCTCAAAATGTGTGGCCTTTTTGACCACGCTGGACACCATCGATAAAATTCAGTACGTGGTCGATATCAATCCGCACCGTCACGGCAAGTTTATTCCAGGTGTGGGCAAGCAAATTATGTCGCCAGAATTTCTCAAAGACTATCAGCCCGACCAGGTGATTGTCATGAATGAGATTTACTGCGATGAGATTGGGGCCATGCTACAAGAGATGGGCGTTACCACAGAGCTGATTGCGCTTTAGGCACCGTTTGCCGCGTAGCTAGCCCAATTCGCTGCTTAAAGTTGTTCAAACATACTCGTTCTATGCCTGCCTGCCCTGTTTGTAGTTCACGCTCTCCTGAAGCCTTTATTGAGCTGCTGAATCTGCCGATTTACTGCAATCTCTTGTGGTCTGACCAGGGGCAGGCGCGGAACTGTCCTAAGGGCGATATTCGGCTGGCTTTTTGCGATCGCTGTGGTGCCATTACCAATACGGCTTTTGATCCGGCTCGGCTCGGCTATTCGCAGGACTATGAAAACTCTCTGCACTATTCTAAACGGTTTCAAACCTACGCTGAAAATCTGGCGCTGCGCCTGGTTGAGCAGCATCAGCTGTATGACAAAACAGTGATTGAAATTGGCTGCGGCAAGGGCGATTTTTTAGTCTCGCTGTGTCAGCTGGGCAAAAATTCGGGCGTTGGGTTTGACAACAGCTATGTCGAACGCTCAGACCACGCTGAGCTAGGCAGTCAGGTCAAGTTTATTCGAGACTTTTACTCAGAGAAGTACGCTGCCTACCAGGGAGATTTGGTCTGCTGTCGTCAGGTTTTAGAGCATATTCAGCAGCCGGGCGACTTGCTAGATCCGCTGCGAAAAACTTTGAGTGCTCGCCCGGACACCGTGGTCTTTTTTGAAGTGCCCAATGCGCTTTACACGTTTCGCAATATGATGATTTGGGACATTATCTATGAGCACTGCACCTACTTCGCGCCGGTCTCTCTGGAGTATGCGTTTGCCGCCGCTGGCTATCGCACTGAGGCTGTGTGCGAAGAGTTTGGGGGGCAGTTTATCAGCATTGAGGCTTACCCATCGCCACAGCAGGTGGCACCGACTGCTGACCAAGCTGCG
>JBBSNR010000358.1:0-3576 GCA_038260635.1 Phormidesmidales cyanobacterium | reverse complement strand
GTAGGTGCCCGAGGCGTTCAGCATACCGCTGAGACGCTGGACAATTTCGCCGCGAAAGGGACTCACCAGCTGACGCAGACGGCTATCGGCGCAGGGCTCGGGGCGAACGCCCGGCGGATGTACCAAAATAAACTCTACATCCCCCTGCACTTTGAGCAATTCTTGCAGCCATTGAGCTGAGAACCCTTCTCGCATGGGTATCACAATAGAGAGAAAGGGAGAAGTCATAGCAAGACGTCCTGAAGCGTATGATCTTAAAGTCGCAGGGCGACAACGCGAGTGGTGAGTTGTGCCGCTGCTCTATTCTTCCCTAACTCAATCTGTTTATTCAGGATTCGTACTGTTGTCTTTTTGAAATATTCACGTAAGTATGAGCTGTTTGCGATCTTGCTCTCCCGGTATTGGCGCAATCCGAGTATTTGCGTAATGTTATATAAGGTTAAACACTAAACATATAGATACTGATAAACTGCGAAAGCCTGCTTTTATGCCAGTGATCTTCGTCATGACTTGCTTGCAGCGGCTAAACGGGCAATTTATAGCAAAGTGCGGATGCATTCTCCAAAGAGAAGCTACGCTCCAGCGTCGCGACGCCTCCTGGGCCTATATGTACTCTGCGAGTCACTTGCCCGTTGTTGTATAAAGCCTTCATCTGTCATGCTGTACCCTAGCTAGGTGACCAACGCTCATAGTGCAGATTTAAGGGCTTCAATATGCAAATTACACCGACCAAAATTCCTGAGGTCGTTATTATTGAGCCTCGGGTTTTTCAAGATGAACGCGGGTTCTTTTTGGAGAGCTTTAACCAGCGAGCCTTTGATCAGGCCGTCGGTGGGCACTATAGGTTTGTACAAGACAACCATTCCTGCTCTGCGGCTAATATTTTGCGAGGGCTGCACTACCAAATTCAAAATGCTCAGGGCAAGCTAGTCCGGGCAGTTGTGGGCAGCATTTACGATGTGGCGGTCGATATTCGCCAGGGCTCGCCTACCTTTGGTAAGTCGGTGGGAAAGGTGCTGAGCGCTGAGAATAAAAAGCAGCTGTGGATTCCACCGGGATTTGCTCATGGCTTTTACGTGCTGTCAGAAACGGCTGATGTGCTTTACAAAGCAACAGATTTCTACAGTCCGGCGCATGAGCGCTGCCTGGTTTGGAACGATCCAAGTCTGCGCATTCAGTGGCCAACGGCGGGTAAAACACCAGTGCTGTCGGCCAAAGATGCGGCTGGGGAGGCGCTGAAGTCAGCAGATTTGTTTGACTATGCAGATTTTGCTGAGGTCGCCAGATCGTGAGTATTTTGCTGGTGGGCGATCGCGGGCAGGTCGGGCAGGAGCTGGTGAAAACGCTGGCCCCGCTAGAACCAGTTTTAGGGCCGGTGACAGCAGTGGGTAGGCAGCAGTTAGATCTGACTGATTTGGAGGCGATCGCCACTCAAGTCGCTACCACACAGCCTCAGATCATCATCAATGCGGCAGCCTACACCGCTGTAGACAAAGCCGAAAGCGAGCCAGAGCTGGCCTATCGGATCAATGCAGAAGCGCCGCAAGCCCTGGCTCAATCGGCGGCTCAGTGCGGCGCGGCCCTGATTCATATTTCTACTGACTATGTGTTTGCGGGGCAGGCTGGGTCGCCTCGCTGTGAAACCGACGCCACTGCTCCTTTGAACATATACGGTAAAACTAAGCTGGCAGGCGAAGAGGCCATTCGCGCGGCCCTCGATCAGCATATTATTTTGCGGACGGCCTGGGTCTACGGCAGCCAGGGTAAGGGTAATTTCGTTAAGACGATGCTGCGATTGGGGAAAGATCGTCATCAGTTAAACGTGGTGGCCGACCAGGTGGGTTCGCCAACGTGGGCGAGGGACATTGCGATCGCGGTAGCCCAACTTAGCGAAAAGGTTGTTCAGGTGCCGGGCACTTATCATTACACCAACAGTGGCGTGGCTAGCTGGTACGATTTTGCGATCGCCATTTTCCAAGAAGCTAGGGCTTTGGGTATGCCGCTACAAGTTCAAACGGTGAATCCGATTGTCACAGCCGCCTATCCGACCCCAGCCCAGCGGCCTGCCTACTCGGTCTTAAACTGTCAAAAGCTGGCTCACACTTTAGGACACAGTGCCCCTTACTGGCGAGAGAGCCTACGGGCCATGCTGACAGAATGGGCTCAGGCCCAGCCGCCCAGCGCTGACTTAGCGATACCTGAATCTGCCAACTCAACTCCAGGGATAACGACATGAAAGCACTGATCTTATCGGGCGGCAAAGGTACCCGCCTCAGGCCGCTGACCTACACGGGCGCAAAGCAGCTAGTGCCTGTAGCGAATAAGCCTATTCTCTGGTACGGCATTGAGAGCCTGGTCGCGGCGGGCATTACCGAAATTGGCATTATCGTCAGCCCAGAGACCGGGCCAGAAATTGAGGCGAGAACGGGTAAGGGCGATCGCTTTGGGGCCACTATCACCTACATTTCTCAAGCCAGCCCCGATGGTCTGGCCCATGCGGTAAAAATCGCTCAGCCCTTTTTGGGAGAGTCTCCTTTTGTGATGTATTTAGGAGACAACCTGATTCAAGATCAGCTGGCAGAATTTGTCGCCGACTTTAAAGCTAAACCGCTAGGCGCGATCATCATGCTCAAGCAGGTGGCGAACCCGACCGCTTTTGGCGTGGCGCAAATTGCCGCCGATGGCAGCGTCATCAGGCTGGTAGAAAAGCCTAAAAATCCGCCTTCTAACCTGGCGCTGGTAGGGGTGTATTTGTTTTCAGCGGAGATTCATCGGGCGATCGCCCAGATCAAACCCTCTGATCGGGGCGAACTCGAAATCACTGACGCCATTCAGCAGCTGATCGACACGCGCCAGCCCGTTGAGGCCAAAGAACTCTCCGGCTGGTGGCTGGACACCGGTAAAAAAGACGACCTGCTAGAGGCCAACCGAATTATTTTAGATGAGTATGTCAGCCAGCCTCAGATTTTGGGCGAGGTTGACCAGCAGAGCAAAATTAGCGGTCGGGTAGTGATTGGTCAGGGTTCTCGGCTGACCAACTGCACCGTGCGCGGTCCGGTGGTGATTGGTGAAAACTGCGTCTTAGAAAATTGCTTTGTCGGCTCCTATACCAGCATTGCTGATAGCACCCGCATGGTCAATGTAGAAATAGACCACAGCGTAGTACTACAGGGCGCGACGATTTCGGGCATTCGTCAGCGCATTGTCGATAGCTTGATCGGCGCGCGGGCCAAGCTGACGGTTACCGACCATCGGCCCAAGGCGCTGCGGTTTATGGTGGGCGATGACTCGACCATTGAGCTGACTTAGCAGCGGGGGCGATCGCTCTTCTCTCCTGCCCGTTTCTTGAACAACTTTCTAACTCAACCTACAACCATGACAAAACGAGTTCTCATCACCGGCGGAGCTGGGTTTATCGGTTCTAACTTTGTTCATCACTGGTGTAAAAACCATGAGGGGCGAGCTGTTGTTTTAGATGTTTTAGGCTACGCGGGCAATAAAGAAAATCTGGCTGATCTGGCAGGCCAAGACAGATTTCGTCTGGTCAAAGGAGACATTTGCGACGGTCAGTTGGTG
>JBBSNR010000357.1:0-3579 GCA_038260635.1 Phormidesmidales cyanobacterium | reverse complement strand
TTAACAAACCAGGAAACGCCGAAGGCAAAGACGGCGATCGCCTCCAACCAAAAAACGGGATCGAGCGATCGCAGTGGGTCTCTAATACCGGCGGGCAAGAACGACAGCAGAACAATTAAAACGATGGCGGCGATAATCGTGTAGCCACAGGCTTTGTAGACCTTATTTCGCTGTTGCTTGCGGGGTGTTGTCGGCTGAGTGGTATCCGTTTTTGTAAAAAGCGCCAGAGAGAAATAGGCGAGCGTAATGAAATATGCCGTTGCAAAGAGAAGGTGTAGCTTGCCAATGGTCGCAGCCATTGCAGAAGGATCGGGCGGTGTCGTCGGAAACAGCGCCGTGCCAATCACACATACAGCCGCGATGTTGGCGGGCAAATTGTCTTTTTGGCCATAGCCTTTGTAAGAGAACAGGAAGACACCCATCGAAAAAAGCACACCCACAAAGACATCTCTCATCTCGGTGTAATAGTAGTCGCTAATCGAATTTTGAATCTCTAAACCAAAGATCAGCCCGCCGCCTATGGCCAAAATAAAAGGCAGTCCCATGCCCAAACAGCCGACCGCTTTTCGCAGCATCAAATAGGAGACGACCAGCCGATTGTTGCTTTCTTTGCGGTCATTCATCCCTTAATCCTCAATAGCCTGCTCAGCTCATCGTAGCTAATTATACAGAGTGGAAGCCTCACTCACGATAAAGCTCAAGTTCGCATTGGAAAGATACATGGAAAATAGCAGAGGTTTGGCAGGCGTCGGAGTGGAGCGATCGCACACTCTACTGATATCCTTTGGTCATCTACCGTGAGGATGGCCGCTGCCGATGGAACCGCTCAAGCGCGTACTTGGGATTTTACAGTCTTACGTTTGGCTAGCCGTGGGAGCGACGGTGAGCGTGCTGCTGCTGACGGCGGCAAATGCGGTCACCCCGCAGCTATTTCGGCGCGGCATTGACGAAGGGATTGCGCCGCAAAATTTGCAGGTGGTGCTGGTGACTGGGGCGCTGATGGTGGGGGTGGCGATCGCCCGTGGCCTCTTTAACTTTGGCCAGAGCTACTGGGCCGAAGCGATTTCCCAAAGCGTCGCCTACGAGCTGCGCGGTCAGGTCTTTCGCAAGATAGAAACCCTCAGCTTTAGCTATCACGATCAGGCGCAGACCTCTCAGCTCCTGACTCGCATCACCAGCGACATTGAGCAAATTCGCACGTTTGTCGGCACCAGTCTGGTTCAGGTGATTAGTTCGCTGCTGACGCTGGTGACGATTGCCACCATTTTGCTGATTATGAACTGGCAGCTGGCGCTGGTGACACTTGCCGTCATACCGCTGGCAGGGGTACTGCTGTTTCGCTTTTTTAGCCAAAATCAGCCTCTGTTTGGCCAGGTGCAGGAGCGGCTCGGTGACCTCAATGAAGTGCTGCGCGAAAATCTGCTAGGCGTGCGCGTAGTCAAAGCCTTTGTGCGCGAACCCGTCGAGCTAAAGCGCTACACGCAGATGAACAACAACTTAGTGGCGGTCTACCTGAAAACGCTTAGCGCCATTCGCAACACTTTTCCGTTTATCTTTTTGCTGAGTAACCTGATCACGCTGGCGGTTGTCGGCTACGGCGGGGCGCAGGTGATCGATGGCACCTTTACGATTGGCGAACTGGTCGCTTTTAATGCTTATCTGTTGTTTATTCTTCAGCCCGTGCTGTTGATTGGCTTTGCTGCGCCTGTGATTGCTCAAGCTGCTGCCTCCGCCGAACGAGTGTACGAAATTGTCGATGCGCCGGTCGAAATTCAAAATCGGCCCAATCCGGCTCCTTTCGATAGCTGCGGCGGTCGCATTACGTTTGAAGACGTTTGGTTTCGCTATCCGGGTGCAACGACCCCGGCGCTGCAAGGCGTCTCCTTTGAGACTAAGCCGAATGAACTGATCGCTATTTTGGGCATGACCGGCTCGGGCAAAAGTACGGTCGTCAACCTGTTGCAGCGATTTTATGACGTGACTCAGGGGGCGGTGCGGATTGACGGGCGAGACGTGCGCGATTTTGAATTGGAGAGTTTGCGATCGCGCATCGGCATCGTCTTTCAAGAAACCACCCTGTTCTCGGGCACGCTCCGTGACAACATCGCCTACGCCAAACCGGACGCCGCCTTAGAAGATGTGATGGAAGTGGCAAAGACAGCGCATATTCATGACTTCATCGAGAGTTTGCCAGAGGGGTATGACACCATAGTCGGAGAGCGCGGCGTCGGTCTCTCGGGCGGTCAGAAGCAGCGGATTGCGATCGCCCGCACTCTCCTCACCAACTACCACATTCTCATTCTCGATGACAGTACTTCTGCGGTAGATGCGGAAACCGCTGCGCAGATTCAGACGGGTTTGGATGAGCTGATGCGCGATCGCACCTGTAGCGCCTTTGTCATCGCCCAGCGCATCAGCACCATTCAAAGCGCCGACCGCATTTTAGTCATTGACAAAGGAAAGCTGGCTGCTCAGGGCACCCACGAACAGCTGATGAGAACGAGTTCACTCTATGGTGCCATTCTCGAATCGCAGATGAAACAGCCGGTCGCTGCCTCAGCCAAATAGTTCCTATCATTCCTCCCCTATCATTCCTTAAGCTATGCGCGGTGCTCCTGTCGCTCCTGAACAAAAAGCCAATCAACAGCTTTCTACCTTTCGCCGATTTTTAGGCTACCTCAAGCCTTACTACAAAGAGTTGCCCGTGGCTATTGGGGCAGTTGTTATCGGCGCGGCAACTCAGGCCGTGGGTCCTTTTCTCATCGGCTGGTCGATTGACAATCTTATCCGTCCGGGCAATCTTGCGGGGCTGATGTGGATGATCGCCGGGCTGGCAGTGGTTTACCTGGTCGGGACGATTGCCATTCGCGCTCAGATCTTTCGGGTAGGGGCGATTGTTCAAAAAGTGCTGGCTCAACTGCGGCAAGACATTTTCACCAAAATTCAAAGTCTCTCTATTGGCTTTTTCGATAAAAGCGAAGCAGGCGATCTGATGAGCCGTCTGCTAAACGATGTCAGCGTGATCAATCAGGCGTTTGGCCAGAGCATTCCGCAGATTTTGGGCCAAACGTTTAGTCTGGTTGGCATTATCATTGCCATGCTGTTGATTAACTTGCAGCTCGGGCTGCTGAGCAACCTGGTCGTGCCGATTATGATCCTCACGACTAGCCTTTTCTCTCGCTGGGCCAGGGTCAGGTTTAGAGTGACCCGCGAAACCATTGGCGATCTCTCGGCTCGCATTGAAGAAGACGTGAGCAGCGTAAAAGAAGCGCAGGCGTTTAACCGGGTGGAGTACAACATCAACACCTTTGAAGCCCTCAATGCCGCTAACCGAGATGCCAACGTGCAGGCCGTCGCAGTGACCGCCGCCTTTCTCCCTTCGATTGATTTTCTCAATACTTTAGCAACTGCTGGGGTGCTGGCCTATGGCGGCTATTTAGCGGTCACGGGCGGGGCAACGGTGGGGACAATCACCGCTTTTTTACTCTATGTGCAACAGTTTTTCAGGCCGATTCAGATTCTCAGCCAGTTTTATACGCAGGCGCAGAGTGCGATCGCTGGCCTAGAGCGCATTTTCTT
>JBBSNR010000356.1:0-3580 GCA_038260635.1 Phormidesmidales cyanobacterium | reverse complement strand
TGATGAATGAAGAATACGAGCGACTTATTCTCACTCGCCCAGCAGTAGAAGCTGGCGAACGTCTGGGCTTTTTGCCGGGTGATTTGCAGCAAAAGGTCAACCCCTACCTGCGCCCGCTGTACGACGCACTACACGAAGTGCTCGACCCGGAGCGCATTCCCCATTTGATGGAGCGGGGTGTGATTGAGGTGGCACCGCTGGCCTATATGCGGGGCCGCACGCTGAGCAATGCCTTCGTAATTTTGGACGAGGCGCAAAATACGACGCCCGCGCAGATGAAGATGATGCTGACCCGGTTGGGCTTCAATTCGCGCATGGTGGTCACAGGCGATGTCACGCAAACTGACCTGCCGCGCTATCAGGAGTCTGGGTTGGCGATCGCTACCAAGATACTGGCCAAAGTGGAAGGCATCGCGCTTTGTGAGCTGACCCAGGCCGATGTGGTGCGTCATGCGCTGGTGCAGAGAATTGTCGCCGCCTATGAGCAGTTTGAGGCGTAGGTGCAGAGGCGACCTGAGACTCAAGCTAATTGATTTCGATCTGAGATAACATTTAGCCGTTCGGTTACGAGCTTTTGCCCCATGGCGACTTTACATGGAAACTGGTTACCCGACCGCCAGCGCTTTTTTTTATGGGGTGAAACCTGGCGAAAAGTAGAGGCGATCGCCCCGCTCGATTTGCCGACTGATTCGCCCCCTCTTCTGGCCGATCAGCCCTATCAGCTCGGCCAGTCAGCGCTAGCCGCAGTGTTTCAGCCAGCCGACCAAGATCTCGATCTCTCCTGGATGCAGGCATTTGTTGCCCCTCCCGATACTGATAAAGCCAGCGGCAGATCAAAGAAAAAGTCTAAAGGAGTCAGTCGCTGGCAGTCGCGAGCCATTGTTCTACCCACTAAGCTCAGTGAGAACGGTCTGCTACCAGCGCTCTCGGCAGAGGCTCAGGCGGCAGATGAGCTCTATCCTTGGCAGGTTTCAGGCGTTCTGCTGGAGGCGACTACTACCATCAAATTTCTCAGCGCCCTGCCTTTGGGTCACTCAGAAGCCAGCGCTTTTGCCCATGCTTTTGTTAGTGCCGATTTGCGCTATTGGTCGCACCTCACTCGCTGGTGCCTGGATTTGCTGGCGCGGGGTAAGTTTGTGCCGGTGGTCAGCGCTGATCGCGATGGGGCGATCGCTACCTGGCAACTGCTGCTCGACAGCGCCGTAGACCAAAACCGGCTGAAGGATTTTTGCGACCTGGCCCCCCTCATCTGCCGCAGCTATTCGGCCCCGCTGCCCAAAAAAGCTTCTCCGCTCCGAGTCGATTTGCCCGCCTCCGCCGAGCCGATGGTGCGCCATTTCTTAGAAACGCTAGTGGATGCCGAGGTTCGCCGCGTTGCTCAAGATAACGGCTTGCCTGCCAGCGCGCCACTCAGTAAAGACCTGCCTCTGCGCGAATGGATCGATGCTCTGGGTATGCCCGACCCTCACTTTGAATCTACCCCCGTCGGTGTTGTTCGCCTCAACGATGCCCTCAATACTTGGACCTCGCCGCTGCAAAATCTGGCCGATACCGCTGGTGGCTTTCGCACCTGTTTTTCTCTGACGCCTCCCGCCACTGGCACCCTCGACTGGACGCTGCGCTATGGCCTGCAAGCCATTGACAACAGCGACTACAAAATTGACGCTGACACCATTTGGCAGCACCCAACCAATCAGCTGACCTACCAGGGTAGGACGGTAGAAGCGCCGCAAGAAACGCTGCTTGGTGGCTTAGGCCGGTCTACTCGACTGTACGAGCCGATTAAGCAAACCCTGAATGAACAAAGCCCTACCCAGTGCACGCTCGATCCGATTGAGGCCTATCAGTTTATTAAGGCAGCGGCCTGGCGACTGCAAGACAGCGGCTTTGGGGTGATCTTGCCCGCCAATCTGGTAGACCCTAACAAAGTCGGTGCCAGCCGTCTGGGGCTACAAATTAGCGCCACTGCTCCGCCCAAGCAGCAGCGCCTCGGACTGCAAAGTCTGCTGAACTTCAAATGGGATCTCTCTGTCGGCGGGCAGGTGCTCACCAAAGCAGAATTTGACGAGCTGATCACTCAGGGAACGCCTTTAGTCGAAATCAACGGTCAGTGGGTGGAGCTGCGCCCTCAAGATGTACGAGCTGCTAAGGAGTTTTTTGAAAAGCGCCGGGGCCAAACGAAGCTCTCAGTAGAAGAGGCGCTGCGCATCAGTACTGGCGACAATCAGCTGATCGATAAGCTACCCGTCGTAAAATTTGATGCTTCGGGCAAGCTCGACGAGCTGATTACCACGATGACGACGGGCAACCAAAGCCTGGAAGCGATGTCAGAGCCAGATGGGTTTGAAGGGCAGCTGCGGCCTTATCAGGCAAAAGGCGTTTCCTGGCTGTCTTTTCTAGAGCAGTGGGGGCTGGGCGCGTGTTTGGCTGACGATATGGGCTTGGGTAAAACCATTCAGCTGATTGCCTTCTTGCTCTATCTCAAGCAGGAAAAGGCGCTGGGCGGGCCGGTACTGCTGGTATGCCCCACTTCGGTGCTGACCAACTGGCAGCGCGAGGTGAAAAAATTTGGACCGGCGCTAAAAACCTTGATTTACCACGGTGATAAACGGCCTAAGGGGGTGGCACTGGTGAAAGCGGCTGAAAAGCTGGATCTGATTATCACGAGCTATACGCTGGTACAGCGAGACCTCAAAGACCTCAAAAAGGTTGAGTGGCGAGGCATGGTGCTCGATGAGGCGCAGAATATTAAGAATCCAGCGGCGAAGCAGTCGCTGGCGGTGCGCGAGGTCGAGAGCGAATTTCGGATTGCGCTGACCGGTACGCCTGTAGAAAACCGTCTCTCTGAGCTGTGGGCGATTATGGATTTCCTTAATCCGGGCTATTTAGGCCCACTGAATTTCTTTAAGCGCAGATTTGCGACGCCGATTGAAAAGTATGGCGATGTCGATTCGCTGAAGACACTGCGATCGCTCGTCCAACCCTTCATTCTCCGCCGCCTCAAAACCGACCGCTCGATCATTCAAGACCTGCCCGATAAGCAGGAAATGACCGTCTTCTGCGGGCTGACTGCTGAGCAGGCCCGGCTCTATCAAAAGCTAGTCGATGAGACTTTAGGAGAGATTGACGAGGCCACAGGCGTCAAGCGGCGCGGCATGATTTTGGGCCTGCTGGTGAAGCTCAAGCAAATTTGCAACCATCCCGCTCAGTTCCTCAAGCAAGACAGTCTGGGTAAATATCGGCGTTCGGGTAAATTGCAGCGATTGGATGAAATGTTAGAAGAAGTGATTGCGGAAGGCGATCGCGCTCTAATCTTCACCCAGTTCGCCGAGTGGGGGAAACTCCTCAGCCGTCACTTAGAGCACCGCTTAGGCACAGACACTCAGTTTCTCTATGGCAGTACCTCCCCAGCCAAACGAGAAGAAATGGTAGACCGCTTCCAGCTCGACCCCAACGGCCCCAAAATCTTCATCCTCTCGCTTAAAGCCGGCGGCGTCGGCCTCAACCTCACCCGTGCCAATCACGTCTTCCACTTCGACCGCTGGTGGAATCCCGCCGTCGAAAACCAAGCTACAGACCG
>JBBSNR010000355.1:0-3585 GCA_038260635.1 Phormidesmidales cyanobacterium | reverse complement strand
ATGGACGTACGCCGACTCGAACGGCGGACCTCATCGATGTCAACGATGCGCTCTAACCAACTGAGCTATACGTCCGGGCTCTTGAATATACCATAGCGATTTGCTTGTGCGCAACATCGGATTTCAGTCTGCAAGTTGAAGTCCAAAGTCATTAAGATGAAGCGGTGTAACGGCTTCATTTTGACGAGTAGTATGTACTGGCAAGAAGTTTCGGGCAATTGGTTTCTGGTTCCTGAGCGGCCTCGGGCGATTGTCCACTTTTTGGGCGGGGCGTTTGTGGCGGCGGCTCCTCACCTGACCTATCGGTGGCTGCTAGAAGCGCTGTATACCGAAGGGTATGCGGTGATTGCAACGCCGTTTGTAAATACGTTTGACCATAGGGCGATCGCTCACGAAACCCTGATCACCTTCGAGCAGGGCCTGGCCTACTTGGGCAAGCAGCGGCCAGAGCTGCAAGGCCTACCCATTTACGGCTTAGGGCACAGCATGGGCTGCAAAGTGCACCTGCTGATCGGCAGCGTTCATGGCGCTCGTAGGGCAGGCAATATGTTTATCTCCTTTAACAACTACCCGGCCCGCAAATCTATTCCGCTGCTCGATCAGGCCCTTCAGCAAGCCAAACAGTTTGTGCCAGATCTGAAGCTAGACACGCGCATGGAATTTGTGCCTAGCCCTGAGCAAACGCTGGACTTAATAGCCACTCAATACGAAACTCCTTACAATTTGCTGGTCAAGTTCCGCAGTGACACTATCGATCAGACCCGCCCTTTGAGCGATGTGCTGGTACGACGCTTTCCACAAACGACCACTGTGAAGATTATTAAAGGCTCTCATACCACCCCGATCGCACAAGATGTGCAGTGGCCGGCGAGCAGCTCATTTAGCCCGTTCGATGCGGTGGGGCAGTTTGTAAAGCAAGAGTTTTATCGAGATATTAAAGTGCTGCGGACAGAAATGCTTTACTGGCTCGAAGGGCCTAGCTAGAAGGAAACAGGGTGAATATCTATGGCTAACTACATCTGTATTACCTGCGGAACGCAGTTTGCTCAAACATCTCGAACGCCCGAACGCTGTCCCATCTGTGAGGATGAGCGCCAGTATATCGGCCATGACGGGCAGCAGTGGACGACATTACCTGAGCTTCAGAAAAGCCACCACAACCGAATTGAACAGCAGGAAGATCGCCTGTACGGGATAGGAATAGAGCCGAAGTTTGCCATCGGTCAGCGGGCACTGCTAATCCAATCTGACCAAGGCAATATTTTATGGGACTGCGTTAGCCTCATAGATGACGAAACGATTGAGAGAGTCAATGCGCTGGGCGGGGTGAGCGCGATCGCGGTTTCTCACCCTCACTATTATTCATCGGCGGTTGAGTGGGCACAGGCTTTTGGTGTCAGTCTCTACCTGCACGAGGCAGACCGGCAGTGGGCGATGCGACCTGACCCGGCTATTGAATTTTGGCAGGGAGATACGCTGGAACTCCAAAAGGGAATCACGCTGATTAGAACAGGTGGGCATTTTGCGGGTGGGACGGTGTGCCATTGGGCATCGGGCACCTCGGGCACGCTGTGTACAGGCGATGTGATTCAAGTAGTGGCCGATAGGCGCTGGGTGAGCTTTATGTACAGCTATCCCAATCTGATCCCGCTGGCTGCTGATAAAATTCGGCGGATTGTAGAGGCGGTAGAGCCTTACGCCTTTGAGCGCATTTACGGTGCTTGGTGGGAAGCGGTGGTTCCCTCTAACGCGAAGGATAGCGTTCGTCGTTCAGCAGAGCGCTATATCAGAGCGATCGCCGCGCCCACCGCCTGATCGCGACTCTCCTGACAAGACTAAATGCTTACGCAGCAACACAGTCAAACCCAAGCTCAGACTTTTTCAGCGGCCTCAAAGCTTGATACCCTAGAATGCCTATTCGTATAGCGGCTACATGATGATTCCAAACACGGCTGATACAGCATCGACAGCGCCCTCGCTGTACGGTGAACGAGCGATCGCAGAAGGCGAGCTAATCACATTTCCAAACCCGCGTCCGGGGCGGGCATACACCATCAATATCACGCTGCCCGAATTTACCTGCAAGTGCCCTTTTTCTGGCTACCCAGATTTTGCGACGATCTACATTAGCTATGTGCCAGACCAAAAAGTGATCGAACTCAAGGCCATTAAGCTGTATATCAACAGCTATCGCGATCGCAGTATCTCTCACGAAGAGTCAGTCAACCTCATTTTGGATGACTTTGTTGCGGCCTGCGACCCGCTCTCTGTGACCATAAAAGGCGACTACTTGCCCCGAGGTAACGTCCACACGGTAATTGAGGTGTCTCACCAAAAGCTAGACCAGAAAACTAGCTAGAGGCACTGGTGTAAAACCGCAGTGCAAATGCCCAAAACCACCTGGAAAACTGGAAAAGCAGCGCGGCTAGCAAAGCCGATCCCAGGAGCCAGGTGGGTTCACTGCGGCCAATCATGGTCTGGGCTGGGACGGTGGTAAGAAAAGCCACGGGGATAATAAAGGTGAAGAAAACCCGGTAGGCGGCAGGGTAGCCCTCTACCGGAAACCGACCGGCTTCGAGGAGCGATCGCAGCACCTCCGTCACATTGTAGATTTTGACAAACCAAATGCTGGTCGCACCCAAAATAAACCACAGACTGTAAAGACTGACAACGCCTAGCAACAGCGGCGGCAGCAGCGCTAAATAAGCTACCGGTGAAATCCCCAAATGCCCTCCGGCATAAAAGACAATAATCGCGCCAAAAAAGAGATCGGGCAGACCCCACGGCGAGACAGTATGCGTAGACAGCCAAAACTGAGAGCTAATCGGCTTCAGCAAAACAAAATCGAGCGTGCCTTCTTGCACATGCCCGACAATTTTATTCAGGTTGGGCACTAAAAAAGTGGCTGAAATGCCCTGCAAAATGGTAAAAATGCCCAGCACCACCAGCGCCTGATCCCAGGACCAGCCCTCAAAGGTATAGTCGGTGCGGTAAAACAAAAATAGGCCAAACAAACTTCCCACCAGTCCGCCCAGGCTGCTAATAAATGAGACTACAAAGTTGATGCGGTACTCTAGCTCAGCAGCGATCGCCACCTGCCAAAACAACCGCAGCACTCGCAGATATCGGCCCACCACCATGTTCAATTCTCACCCATTCTCTATAGCGCTCTGCGGTTTACTCTCTCAGCGATGGCTCAGACTTAGCGGCTATTTAACTAGCGCTAGCATCTGATCAGCTGGCGTTTAAATAGATCTTCAGATTTTCTTGCAGCCGCTGCCGGGCTCTGGCAATCCGAGACTTTACGGTACCAAGAGAAACCCCGGTGATATCGGCAATTTCTTCGTAGGACATCCCCTGTAGCTCGCGGAGGGCAATCGTTATTTGAAAGACCTCGGGTAGCTCTGCCATCGCCTGCTTGAGGTGATCGTGAAACTCCTGAGTCATCATAGTATCAGCAGGCGTGGGCTCACTGGAAGGTAGCTCCCAGTCGTATTGGCCATCGCTGGAGTAGCGAGGCGCATCGAGGGAGACCAGCCCTCGAAAACGCTTGCGCTTGCGCAGCTCATCGTAAAAAAGATTGGT
>JBBSNR010000354.1:0-3631 GCA_038260635.1 Phormidesmidales cyanobacterium | reverse complement strand
GGGGCAATCAACAATGGGGGGATTGTCTTGCGCTGGGTGCGTGACAACCTAGCCGATACGGAGGTGGCTACTGCCGCGCTGCTAAAAAAAGATGCCTACGACATTTTGACGGCGATCGCAGCCACCGTTCCTGCCGGGTCTGAAGGGCTAATTTTTCATCCTTATTTGGCGGGAGAGCGATCGCCTCTCTGGAATGCCGATGCCCGAGGCAGCTTCTTTGGCCTGGGCTTACATCACACCAAAGCACACATCATTCGAGCCGTGTTGGAAGGCATTGTTTACAACCTCTACACCGTATTAGAGGCACTAGAAGAAGTGACTGGCCCGGCTGAGAGCATCCGCGCCACCGGCGGATTTGCCCATTCCTCGCTATGGCGGCAAATGCTAGCCGATGTGTTTAATCAAACGGTGATTATTCCAGACAGTCATGAGGGCTCTTGCTTTGGAGCGGCGGTGCTGGGCCTTTATGCGCTGGGTCACCTCTCCGACTTGGAGCAGGTAACCGATATGATCAGCGAGACGCACAGTCACCAGCCCATTCCAAAAAACGTTGAGCGCTACCAGTCTGTGCTGCCCTTGTACAAGCAACTGCTCGAAAGCTTCAAGCCGCTTTACAGCGAAATTGCTAAAGCCCAGTCTATCCCTCAAGACTAGCTTCATGCGTCCATATCGTAAGCCAGTTTGATCATAAAACGGAGTCAACAGAAATCTCTTTGAATAGGGATGCTGGATGCTTGCATTCAAAGTATATTAGAAACGTTGGCCCGTTGTTTCACAATGTACAGACCTGTTGCCTTTCGAGAAGACGATACGGATAAGCTAATCGCTTTTATGAGAGCCAACAGCTTTGCTACCTTGGTTTCGACTGTAGAGGGTGTTCCTTGCGCTTCACACATTCCCCTCGTAGTGACAAAGCAGGGAGATACTGTCAAACTGATCGGTCATCTGGCCAAGCAAAATCCTCAGTGGCAGGCGTTTGCGGCGGCTGAGTCATTGGCCATTTTTACTGGAGCGCACGCCTATATCTCTCCTACCCTGTACGAAAAGCGCGAAAATGTCCCCACCTGGAACTATATTGCTGTTCATGCCTATGGCATTCCTACAATCGTCACGCTAGATGATTCGCCTGAGCGCATGGACAAAATGATTGATGAGATGGTGGATACTTACGAGGCCGACTATCAGTCACAGTGGCATAGCCTGCCTGAAAGCTATCGGGCAGGCATGATGAGCGAAATTGTCGGGTTTGAGATGACCGTCACTCGCTTAGAAGGAAAATTCAAGCTCAGCCAGAATCGTAGCCCGACTGATCGAAAGAGTGTAGCAGAAAATCTGCTTCAGAGTTCCGATTTGAGTGCTCATGAGATTGGAGCGAGGATAAAGCAGCACCTTGGAGAATGAGTGAGGAGTAGAAGCGATCGCTTCTCTAATCTCTTGATAGACTAATGGCATCGGACGCTGCTGGAGGCGTATCGGATATGTCATCGCTGATCGTTGATCTTGCTCAAGAAAAAGAGGCTGCCTACCGACGCATTTTTGGGCGATCGCCCCTTCTCAGCAGCGTTTCAGTTGAGTGGGACGGCATTCTGGCTGCTTACGACGATCTTGCGCCTGGTGAGACGCCCGAAATCTATGCCAAACAGCACGGCGTCGGCATTTTTATCGACATGCCCAAACCTGCCCAAGTAGAGCGGATGATCGACGGTCGCTACAAGCGCGAGCAGGTAATACAGGGCGATATCATCATCGTCCCTGCTGATACCTGGCATCAGACCACCTCATATAGCGGGGCAAGAGTCGTTTTCTTGAGCTTTGAGCCTGAAGACTTTACCCAGGCAGTCAATGAAACCGCTGAGCGCGATAGTGTTGAACTCATTCCACACTTTACCACCGCCGATCCGCTGGTTCACCAGATTGGGGTGGCCCTTAAACGCGCTTTAGAAAATTCAAGCAGCGCCAGCCGTCTTTATGCAGAGACCCTGATTACGGCACTGATGGCACATTTGATGCAGTATTACTGCGCTAAGCAGGTGACGCTGCCGACCTACACAGGCGGACTGTCAAAGCTGAAGCTACGGCAAGTGATCGACTATATTCAGGCCCATCTCAGTGACAATTTGAGCTTAAAGGAGATAGCAGCGATCGCCCAGCTCAGCCCTCACTATTTCTCTCAGCTATTCAAACAGTCCACTGGCCTTACCCCTCATCAATACGTCATTCGCTGCCGAGTAGACCGCGCTCAGGTGCTGTTGAGTCAAGGAAAGCTCACTATCTCTCATATTTCTCAAATTGTCGGCTTTGTCGATCAAAGCCATCTGCATCGCCACTTCAAGCAAATCGTTGGCGTCACACCCCGCGCCTTCAGGCAGCAGACCAAACGATAGGAAGATTCTACAAAAATCAGACAAATCTACAAGCATTTTCTCTCTGCAAACCCGAGTATTGATCATCAGTCAATTTTTGGATGGTTAAATCAGGGAGATTTTCTCATGGCAATGCTCAAAACTAAAACAGAGCCAATGGTGCTCAACATGGGGCCGCATCATCCCTCCATGCACGGCTGCTTTCGGATGATGGTCACCCTGGACGGCGAAGACGTGCTCGACTGCGAGCCGGTCATTGGCTATCTCCATCGCGGCATGGAAAAAATCGCCGAAAACCGCACCAATATTATGTACATTCCCTACGTCAGCCGCTGGGACTACGGAGCAGGCATGTTTAATGAAGCCATTACCGTCAACGCGGTTGAGCAGCTCGCTAACATTCAAGTGCCCAAACGCGCTAGCTACATCCGCATGATCATGCTGGAGCTGAACCGGATTGCCAACCATCTGCTCTGGATCGGGCCATTTATGTTAGACCTGGGCGCGGGCACGCCTCTCTTTTATATCTTTCGCGAACGAGAGATGATCTACGACCTGTGGGAAGCCGCTACCGGCTATCGCATGGTAAACAACAACTATTTCCGGATTGGTGGCGTCGCCGTAGATCTGCCCTATGGCTGGCTCGATAAATGCCAGGACTTTTGTGAGTATTTTGCACCCAAAGTTAACGAATATGAGCGCCTGATTACCCACAATCCGATCTTTCGGCGGCGAGTAGAAGGGGTGGGCACCATTACTCGCGAAGCGGCCATCAACTGGGGGCTTTCTGGCCCGATGCTCCGCGCCTCTGGCGTTCGGTGGGATCTGCGCAAGGTAGACCACTACGAAAGCTATGACGACTTTGACTGGGAGGTGTGCTGCGAAACCGCTGGAGATGCGCTGGCCCGCTACCAGGTGAGAATGGCAGAAATGCGAGAGTCGGTCAAGATTATCCGGCAGGCGATCGCCCAAATGCCGGGCGGCGCTTACGAAAACCTAGAAGCGCAGCGTATGGCAGCTGGGCCTAAGTCAAAATGGAATGGCTTCGACTACCAGTTCATCAGCAAAAAAATCTCCCCTACTTTCAAAATTCCCGCTGGAGAACACTACGTTCGCCTAGAAAGCGGCAAAGGAGAGCTGGGCATTTATATCCTGGGCGAAGACCATATCTTTCCCTGGCGCTGGAAAATTCGTGCCGCTGATTTCAATAATTTGCAAATCCTGCCCCACTTACTGAAAGGCGTGAAATTTGCCGATATCGTCGTCAT
>JBBSNR010000353.1:0-3651 GCA_038260635.1 Phormidesmidales cyanobacterium | reverse complement strand
CGGGTGGCCGGGGTGGAAGAACGTGTGCGCTTCTTTCATGGCGCGGCGAGCAATGCGCTGAAGGTCTTCTGCGCCAATCGCGAAGGGGAATCCCTGGCTGAAGTTAATGGAGTCGGGCTGGCTGTGGGATTGCAGCGAGGCATGGTAGCTCTCGGTGAAGGAGGTAATGCCGTGGCGGGGGATGAGGACTTCCTGGGCGGGATTGAAAGTGGAGGGAGGGGCTTCGACTGCGCTCAGCCGCCGGGAGCGCAGGGCGGGTGGGTTGATGAAGTAGCCTGCGCCTTGTTTGGCGCGTACCAAGCCGTCGGCTTCGAGGACGCTGTAGGCTTCGAGGACGGTGAGCTTGTTGACCTTGACGGTTTGGGCCAGGGTGCGAATGGAGGGAAGCTGCGCGTCGGGTGATAGGTGGCCGGTGTGGATCAGGTGCTGAATGCGATCGCGTATCTGCAAGTAAACCGGCTTTTTCGCCTGACGATCTAAAGGAATCTTCATCGGCCTGCTCCAAAAAACGCCAAAAAGAACGTTAGACAAACGCTAATTGAAGCTTACAGGATTTGCCAAAACGCCGCGTAGTACAGTTATGCCGTTTTTTGCTAGAACAGTCAAATTTTTGTCAACTGTTCTAGCAAAAGTTGTCAAAAGCGTACCTTCCGATCGGCTGATGGTATCAGCCATTGTAAAAGCGTTGTCACTCACAATGAATGTTGTTTATCGACATAGCAAAGCGATGAAATCAGAATTTGCACCCAATCCTTTAGAGACCGAATTTCGTCAGGTATGTAGCCGCCATCCGTATCTTGCTGAGGCTGATCCCAAGGATCACTCAGATCAGCCTCAAGGTAGCTGGATAAAAGCAGGGCTGCATTCGCTGCTCGATTTTTTCACCGGTTCACAGACCTTAAATATTGTTCAGCGATCGCACGCAGATGGCACTGTTCAGTGGATTGTGCATGACCCCGATGCTAAGCATCCTCGGATTTTTGACTCTGAGCAGGCGGTTCGAGTTTGGTTGGAACAGCGATACTATCAGTAAGATTTAAGCAACCGGGAAGAGAAAACGATGGGACTCACCGTTATTCAAGTAGATGCGTTTACAGACAAGCCCTTTGCGGGCAATCCAGCGGCGATCTGCGTGACCGATGCGCCGTTAGAAGAGGGGTTGATGAAGGCGATCGCCCTCGAAATGAACCTCTCTGAAACCGCCTTTTTGCACCCGATAGAAGGCGGCTACAGCCTGCGCTGGTTTACACCTGCCATCGAGGTAGACCTGTGCGGCCATGCGACCCTGGCAAGCGCTCATGTGCTGTGGAGCGAAGGTCACCTATCTGCTAATCAAGTCGCCAGCTTTCACACCAAAAGCGGCTGGCTCAGTGCCAGACAAACTAACGGCTGGATTGAAATGGACTTTCCGGCTCAGCCAGTGCGCCCGGCTCATGTGATGCCGCAGCTGATCAAGTCGCTTTGCTGCGGCGGCACCATCCGCGCTGTTGCCAAAAATGACACGAACTATCTGGTTGAGATTCAATCGGAGTCGGCACTGCGATCGCTCGAACCCGATTTTACCGAAATGAAAAAGCTGCCGGTGCAGGGCGTCATTGCCACTGCTGCCGCCGAAAGCGACGAGTACGACTTTGTTTCGCGCTACTTTGGGCCACGGGCTGGCATTAATGAAGACCCGGTGACCGGCTCGGCCCATGCGTCTTTAGCGCCCTACTGGCAGGAAAAGCTGGGTAAAACAGAGATGCTGGCAAAACAGGTCTCCGCTCGGGGCGGAGTACTGCGAGTAAGGTGCAGCAGCGCAGAAGCGGTAGAGGCCCGTGTTTTTATCAGCGGTCAGGCGGTGACTACGCTGCGGGGCGAACTGTCGAGTGAAATTGTGAGCCAAACATAGGCTGGGATGTAAAACCGTCTTAATACATACATTCCGGGGTCAGGAGAAAATGATATGTATTGAATGGCACATTCGAGATCGATTCCCGGCGCTCTACTATGTCGTTCAAAGACTACGATCCTGGCGATTTTTATGACGAGCTGTTTACCGCAGCGGGCGTTCCTAGAGAGACCGCTGCGCTGTTGATTGAGCGCATCGACTCGCTGCCAATTGACAGCCTGATCCGCCGTCAGCAAGCGGCTCAGAACACGCTGTTCAAGCTCGGGGTTACCTTCAACGTGTACGGCGACGAGCAGGGTTCTGAAAAGGTTTTTCCCTTCGACGTGGTGCCTCGGATTGTGCCCGGTGAAGACTGGCAGTGGCTGGAAAAGGGCTTGCAGCAGCGGATTGCGGCGCTCAACTGCTTCTTGGACGATATTTATAACGATCAAAAGATTCTGACAGATGGGGTGATTCCTCGGGCGACGATTGAGTCGGCTTCGGGCTTTTTGCCGCCCTGTATGGGGCTGAAGCCGCCTAAGGGCGTTTGGTGCCATATTACTGGGACTGATTTGGTGCGCGATCGCAAAGGCGACTGGTTCGTGCTCGAAGACAATTTGCGCTGTCCGTCAGGTGTTTCCTATGTGCTCGAAAATCGCCGGGTGATGAAAAGCTCATTTCCGGGCCTGTTCGACGCTCTAGATATTCGGGCGGTTGATAACTATCCCAGTCAGCTCCTGGAAACGCTATTACAGCTAGCACCAGACAACATTAGCGACCCGATGGTGGTGCTGCTCTCTCCGGGTGCGTTCAACTCTGCCTACTTTGAGCATTCATTTTTAGCGCAGCAGATGGGGGTTACTCTGGTAGAAGGCTGTGATTTAGTCGTAGACGATGGCTATCTCAAAATGCGCACCACGAAGGGGCTTCAGCAGGTCGATGTGATCTATCGGCGAATTGACGATGACTTTTTAGACCCGACGGTGTTTCGCCCCGAATCTACGTTGGGCATTCCGGGGCTGATGGAGGTGTACCGGCAGGGCAGGGTGGCGATCGCCAACGCTCCCGGCACAGGCGTCGCCGACGACAAACTGGTATACGCCTACGTGCCGCAGATGATCCGCTACTACCTGGACGAAGAACAGATTCTTCCCAACGTGCCGACTTACTTCTGTGAAAATGAGAAGCAACAGGCCTACATCCTAGAGAACTTAGATTCTCTAGTGGTCAAAGCAACGGATGCTTCTGGTGGGTATGGCATGTTAATTGGGACTCAGTCTACCAAAGAAGAACAGAATCAGTTCGCTGAAAAAATCAAAGCTAACCCACGCGGATACATCGCCCAGCCAACGCTTTGCCTTTCTCGCGTGCCGACGCTAATCGACCAATCTTTTCAGGGGCGGCATGTCGATCTCAGGCCATTTATTCTTTACGGCGATGCCAACGGTGGCTCTCCCTATGTGAATCCGGGCGGGCTCACCCGAGTGGCGCTTAAAGAAGGATCTCTGGTGGTTAACTCTTCTCAAGGTGGAGGAAGTAAAGATACTTGGGTCGTCAATATATGAGATTGGGTATGAGATTAGAACAGAGATCCAAAGCTGAAAGAGGAAATTGAACGGTGCTCAGTCGTGTTGCGAATTCTATTTACTGGCTTACTCGCTATATTGAGCGGGCTGAAAATGTCGCCCGGTTTGTTGAAGTCAATCTCAATATGCTGATGGATAGCCCAGTGGGTACCGCGCAGCAGTGGGATCCCCTGATTTCGGTGTCGGGCGATCGCG
>JBBSNR010000352.1:0-3653 GCA_038260635.1 Phormidesmidales cyanobacterium | reverse complement strand
GAAGGTGAGGTGTCGCCACAAGAGGCTTTTGTGCAATAAGTTTGCGCTGCATCTCGGATGATTTTGGCACGGTACAAGGTGACCTCGCTGGCGTTTGGGACTCGTACAAAAAGCTCAGCCTGTATCTGCTCATCACTGGGGTCATCGCCTGTCTCCGATGCCAGTATTTTGTAAGCAACTTCATAGGTTAGCCACTGCCAGCCGTGACTGAGCAATAGCTGCTGCTCTAGTACCTGAAGCGGCGGCGGTAAGATACCCCAGCCCCGGTAGACTGAGCGAAGCTGACTGATCGGGCCGCTGCGGGTGGAGATCGCTTTCAAAGCCGCAAGAGTAAGGCGACCATAGTAGCGGCCATCTGGCATTGAAATGGCCGTCGGTGCAAAGCGGTGTCCGCCAATGTGACTGACTTTCCAAACTCGGGTATTGGGCAGATCGCCCTGCTCTACGCCGCGTTTGACGTCTCTGAAAAAGGGTTGCCCAAACTGAGCGCAGCATTTGTCTCTCATGCCATGCGTGCAGATGAATATATCTTGCTGGTCAATTGTTTGGCCAGGGCGATTCCCTTGGCAGGCTGCGCGATCGCCCTGCCAACAGTTCTCCAAACAGGCCACGACTTGATCTAAGCCATCCACCTGAAATTCTTGGCCACAGTAGCGATTGGCAAAATCTTCAGAGAAGCCGTTCAGCGCTAAGCGGTTAGTGCGTTCATAAACCAGAATCGCCGTGCGAGCAGACGCAGACGCTGTGCCCCGATTGATGCATAAGAACTGCACAGAGCGTTCAGCCTTGATCGCTTTGACATATCGCCGCAGCGCTAGCGGCATACGCTCCGAGTCGAAAGCCTTTTTAGGCCAGGGCAGCGGACATTCAATGAAGACATAGGTCTGATAATGTCCAGCGGTGCCGATCAGATCTTCTCCCGCTTGCTGAGCAGAGATAGCACAAGGAAGGGATTTCATGCTCTTCGAACCGGTATAACCATGTCAATAGTACTTTCTTACCGGTGGCCATTCGTATAGTAGCAAGGTAACTGCCAGCTCCGGGTCAGCGCCATGGTGAGATCTGGCCGGGATAGGGAGACTCGTCTGACGATGCTCCAGAGCTGGAGGGCTTCTGTAGCCGTTTGAATAGTCACCTTCAAAGGCTGGAAGCCACTGCACTCGCAGGTAATGTCCAGCTCTTGCAGGCGGTGATAAACCTGCCAGCGATCTTCACAGTTAACGGCGATGCCAGTTGGCCGCTGAGGGGTTTGGTCGGCAGGCGTTTGAGATGATTTTACAGAGTTGGATAACGACACTTGAAAAAAGTCTCCGAGGGATAAAAATTGTCTGGCGAAGGGGAAATAGAAGCTATTGTCAAATAGCTGAACAGCGATGGCAGTGGTCTTTAAAGGATGCTTACTATGTAAAGCTGCGTAGAGAGCTCTTTGGGACGACTCTATCCCTATCTAAAAAATAGTTTGACGAGAAGATATTCTACTAAACGAGATAAGAACAACTATAGAGATAGAGCGAACTGTTATGAGTTACAAATATAAATAACCTGTCTAACTAGAAGGTAGTTTCAATAATTTTTTAGGAGTTCATTGGTAGAGAGTTAGTTCCATACGTATACAACGCTTGAAAGACTGTTGGTTCCGCTCTTTTTATATCCTCGACGGTTTATTTTATTGAGAATTCGTATCACCCTAATTAAGGAAAAACTATATATTTCAATGGGTGCAGGGTTTCTCAACAAGCTACTATACTGTTTGCAATGAACGCCCGCGCCCAAATCCAAATTTAACTTAAGGGGAACCGAAAAATATGGCTATTTCATCTGCTGTTATCACGCCTTTTGGACAAGTCGCCGACAACGCTATTCTGCTAGAAAAGTCCATTACTGAGCCCGTTTGTGAAGGTCTAAATATTGCCTTAGCGAGCATTCAAGGGACCTACGTTCAATATCAAAAGCATCACTTCGTGGTTGAGGGGGCTGAATTTTATCAGCTTCATCAGTTTTTTGAAGAAAGCTACGATGCGACTAAGCAGCATGTGCACGATATCGGTGAGCGCCTGGATGGACTCGGGGGCGTACCCGTGGCTAGCTTTAGAACGCTGGCTGAGCTGTGCTGCTTTGAGCAAGAGCCAGACGGCATTTATGGCTGTCGGCAAATGGTGGAGAACGATTTGCGGGCTGAGCAGGCGATTATTCAGGTGTTGCGTCGCAATGCGGCTCAAGCAGAAAGTTTGGGCGATAGAGCGACCCGCTACCTGTATGAGGGCATTTTGCTCAAAACCGAAGAACGCGCTTACCACTTAGATCATTTCCTCGTCTCCGATACGCTGGTTCAACTCAACTAAAGAATCTTAAAAGAGCTTTTTACAAGGGTTTTCTAAAGCAGCAGCCGTCAATGGTTAGCTGCTTTTTTCTTAGCTTTTATAGATGAGACTCACTCCCATTCACATAGTTATACTCTTAGTTGACAATTAGTGTCAATAAAGTTTCGGCAAAGTTATCACCTCAATAGGCTTAGTTTTAAATCCCTCATCAGTGGGCAGTTTCGCGGGGAGCTAAACCCGGCTGTGCTGGCTAGAAATTCCTTAATAGCTAGAGAAATCCGATAGAGGCTGAAGAAATCTAGTAGAGAAATTCTCAATAGTGCCGTGCAAATGGCCCTGGAAATGGCGCTAGAATAAGGAGCGATCTGGCTGTTCAGACTGGGTTTTAACCGCTATGGCCTCAACAATGGCTGATATGGGCGCGACTCGTTTTTGTTTGGTAGGGCGTTTCCTGACGTTTTTATCAGGGGAAAAATCGCCTTATCAGGGGCTCTCAATGGAGACAGTTTCAGCCGAAGATCCGTCTCATCTAGAGCCCGCTTCTGGGCCAGTAGAGTACCAGATAGTGCTGAGCAAAGACTTGCGACGCATGATGTATCGCTACCTGGAGCCTCAGGATTGGGTGCGGGTAGTGGGCAAGCGATCGCTGAATCAACGCAGCGGGCTAATAGAGTGGAAAGCCGCTGAAATTTCTAAGCTGTCTCCCAGTCAAGTAGATCAGCTAAAGCCTCAGACGACGCTACCTCCAGCATCTAAATCACCTAACCCCATTCGAGTTCTGGTCTGCCAAAAGTCAGACTGTCGTCAGCGGGGGAGTCTGGCGGTCAGTCAGGCAATGGAATCGGCGATTTTGCAAAGGAACGGTTCCGCCCACGCTGAAGCCGGCAGCTCAAAAATAGTCATTCAGGTGACCGGCTGCATGAAACGCTGTCAGGCCGGGCCTAATGTGGTGATGTTGCCGGGCGGATGCCATAGCCGGGTGACGCCAGAGAAAGGGCGATCGCTCATTCAGTCTGTTCTATAGCGTGGCCCACTTTGTTCGCTACATAAATGATTCTCCTGTGGAGAGGCTTCGCCAGCGCTAGAGCCGTTGTATAGCAAGTATACGTAGGCTTAAATTTCTCTGTGAGTATACATCCGCACGCTTGCTATACCTACGCACTAAAAGCGTATAGACAGTGGTCTAAACAGGCGAATAATGCGGATCTAAGAGAGTTTTCTACCCAAAACGCTGCCTGCTTCCAAACACAGTACTCCCAGAGTGGCTGTGCAAAACCAATAGAGAAGCGTTGTGAACAAATGGCGATCGCTCAGCAGCGTCTCTGCATCCAG
>JBBSNR010000351.1:0-3667 GCA_038260635.1 Phormidesmidales cyanobacterium | reverse complement strand
TTTTGGTAGGGATTGCCCGCCCGGTGGCCCCACGTAGAAGGGATAGGGCGGTATTCGCTGTGTGGAATCAGTGCCGCCTCAGCTTCGCAGTCTTCTGGCGTAAAGTACAGATCGGTTGTCGCAGGCATTACCAAAGTCTGCGCGGCGATAGATCTGAGGGCCTGCTCATAGTGACCGTCGTAAGCCGGATGATCACTCACATCGCAGCGTAGCCAGGTCTCAATCATCGCCAGCAAATCGTGCGGGTCACGTCTGCGATAGCCCGCTTCCCAACTGCGCAGCAAATAGTTTTCTAAAGACTCGTATCCCCACGCCAAATAAGGCTTGGCCCGGTAGTAAGCCTGCGAAGCGGCCCAGCTCGCGTAGATTTGAGTAAAGGTGTGAAAGCCACGCTCAGGAATGCCCTCAAAGCGATCGCCATTCCAGGCCGGGTCACCTTGCAAAGCCGCTCGCAAACTGTAGAGAAAAATGCGGTTGTGGTCAGTGGTTTTAGCCGTGCCGCACAGCGCCGCAATCCGCCTGACCCGCTCCGGGTAGAGCACGCCCCAGTGATACGCCTGCTGCGCCCCCATAGACCAACCATAGGCTAGCGCTAGCTGCTCTATGCCCAGGCTATCTAGCAGCGCACACTGAGCCCGAACGTTGTCATAGTGCGTGAAATAAAAACCGGGCTGCTTAGCCTGCTCACAGTTGCTAGGCGAGGTAGAAAGGCCGTTGCCAAACATATTTGGCATGACCACGAACCAGTCCGTGGGGTCTAAAATGCCGCCCGGACGTATCAGCCAGTCAACATCGGTGTGCTGCGCCCCGTAGGAAGTGGGGTAAAGAATGACGTTGGTACGCGATAAATTTAGCTCGCCGTAGGTCTGGTAGATCAGTTGGGCGGCGGGCAGGGTTGCACCGCACTGTAGCTGAAAGTTCTTAAGGGTAAAACGGGGGGGAGAGGCCATATCGAGAGGTAATAAGCCAGCTGTAAGGCAAGCCTGAGCGTAGCTAACCTAGCTGCTGGACGATCTTTTGGTTGACTCGCAGGTACCCTGAATCTACTGAAGAAAAATGTTGTTTTAGCGTTTGGTGCGCTTGAGGCAACGCATGAAAAGGAATTGACGGATAGAGATGGTGCTCGGCGTGGTAGGGCATATTCCACGCGAGCAGCCGCAGCGGCCATAGCGTTAGGGTGGTGCGCGTATTGGTGAGAAAGTTGTCGCCGTAAGTGCAGCCGGTATGCTCAGCTAAAAGAACAAACCGCAACAGAGGCTGACCGACCGCTAGCGGCAAAAGCCAGGCTGTGAACAGAAACCAGGGATGCCCCACGGCGGCTGCGGCTAGGCCCACGGCGACATACGTTCCCAGCTGTAACTGAGTAGAGTGCATAACCTCTGTGCGAGCACTCTCCGATAAAAAAGGACAGTCTTCTAGCTCTCCTAAAGCCGCTCTGAAGTGACCTTTAATTTTACCAGTCCACCAGGAGGAGCCCGTCAGGTGCCAAAGATACTGGCCCAGCGTTTTTGGCTCAGGATCTTCTAGCTCAGGATCTTTACCCGGCACTCGGGTGTAGCGGTGGTGCCACTTGTGATAGCGCCGGTAGAAGGTGCTGTTGTAAAACGATAGCAGTCCGGCTAGCCAGGCGATCGCATCATTCACCCGAGCATGGGCAAACGCCGTCCGATGGACGCACTCATGCACCGCACAAAACATAAAAGCCAAGCTCGCACCGTAGACCACCAGAGCCGGGAGCGCCAGCCAGCCAGGGGCCGTTCCCCAGAGGTAGCCGCTCACCGCTATCACCGCTAAATGGGCGACTAATCGACCGGTGCCCGCCAGATTAGATCGTTGGTTTAAAGGGATGAGCTGTGCGGGCGATAGAATCTGACGCGGATTGAAGCTTGCTGAACGGGAAGATTGCACGGAAGTTAACATCTGCTGACGCTGTAGATGATGAGGGTAAGTCGCGGCTAATAGGCTGTGTGAGTTAGCCGATTAATCGCCACTTGTTATAACAAGCTGAGCGTAACATACGCAAGCCTGCTATAACAATCTGTATGTGACTATACAAAAGTCTGAGTCGTTTAGCCTTGCGGCCCGCTGCTTCTAACCTGCTGACTATGACACCTGCTGACTATGACCGTTCCTTTACACATCAGTATCTCTGAGCGGCTGCGCGGCCAGATTGAAGCAGGCGAATATCTGCCCGGTGCAAAGCTGCCGAGTGAGCATCAGCTGATGAAGACTTTTGACGTGAGCCGGATCACCGCCAGGCAGGCAATCACCAATTTAGTCAGTCAGGGTTTGGTTCAGGCACAGCAGGGTAAGGGGGTATTTGTCACCCCTCAGCAAAAGGTGGCCTATTCGCTGTCGAGCCCGATGGTTTTTTTAGAAGAAGACATCGTCCGCAAAGGGATTCAGTTCACGTTTGAGAATCTGATCTTTAGAAAAGTGCGTCCGCCCAAGGCTGTGCAGACCATTTTGCAGCTGACCGATCCGCCAATGGCGTATCTGCAAAAGAAGCTGCTGCGCATGGATGGGGCAGTCGGGGCGGTAGATGTTACCTATATTTTGCCAGAATTAGGGCAGCAGCTAGGGGCACAGCTCAAGCAGCAGATGACCTTTCCGACGTTGGAAGCAAATGCGATCGCCATCGAAAAAATTGACGCGGTGATTGAATGCACACACGCCGACTACGAGATTAGCGGCTACCTAGAGGTACCGATTGGACAACCGCTGATTGTGTACCGATACACCACCTACAGCAGCGATCAGCAGCCAATTTTACACGGTGAAACAATTTCGCGAGCAGACCGGTTTTGCTACTCGCTGACGATCAAACGGCACAGCAGCTAACCAAAAGCTTCAAACCGTCACAATCGGCGCAAGGACAGTCAGACCCTGTGGAATGCATTCAAATTCGACGGGGGTAGTGCCGATAATTTCGCCATCAACAACAACTTTTTGAGGTGGGTGAGTGGTGACTTTAATCGTCGGCACTCGCAGGCTGAGGATGTCTTCGTTTTGGGTGGGCCTTTTGACTAGGGCAGCAGCAAAGAGCTCGGCGATCGCACCCACCCCCTGCAAACGAGCGGCAATCCCCTGCGCTTCTCCCGAGCTGAGGCCAATAGTGACATCGAGCAGGCCATCATCGGTGAGTACTTCGCCAAAGCCCTGAGCCAGTACAGAGGTCGGCGGAGCCGCATTGGCAACAGTGATAGCGCTGCATTCAAACTTGCTCACCTGACCGTTAATCTCAATTTCGGCTTCAAAGATTTGCTGGTCAGCGAGCTGCTGCACCCCGGCAACAATGTAGGCCAGCATACCCAGGCGATTTTTCATCTCCCGACTGGCCCGCTCGACGGTTTCAGCTTCAAAGCCAATGCCCGCTAGCAGCACCATTGGTGCGCCGTTGCAGTAAGCGACATCGACCTGTTTGGTGGTGCCCGCGAGGATGGTTTCACAGGCAGCTCTGAGGTTGGTCGGCAGGCCCAAAGCAACCGAAAAAGCGTTGGCCGTGCCCCGTGGGATGATCCCTAGTGGGACATCGGTTTGCATGACGGCTTCGGCCACAGCGGAGACCGTGCCATCGCCGCCAGAGGCAATCACCAGATCGGTGCCAGCAGCGATCGCCGCCTGCGCCTGCTGTCCTGGGCTGACTTCCGCCTCTGTGCAAACTACC
>JBBSNR010000350.1:0-3677 GCA_038260635.1 Phormidesmidales cyanobacterium | reverse complement strand
GCTTTACAAATCTTTGATTTTGCCCAAATCACTTTTCTATAGCGCACAATAGCTGTTTTAACCTCGGCTGTGAAGAGCTGACAATAATGCTATACAAGCAAATAGTTAAGACTGTGTTTGGCTGTGCGATCGCAACCACCCTCGGATTTTATGTGCCTGAAGCAAGCCAGGCAGCGAACCTGACGCCATTGGATGAGACGACTGCTAATCCTGTCTTTGTCAACCGAGTACCTACTGGCCTAATCCCCCTAACTACCGATACTGCGCTGATTGCTCAGTCCGTATCAAACTCACGTTCCCTTTCGGCTAGCGGCTATGGGCGGGCCTATGCACCGATAGATCAAGCCGCGATTGTTTTGTCTTATGCGCTCAATTACTATCCAGAGACATCCCCCGACGAAAATGTGATAGTAGCCCCCTCACCCACAGCTCAAGAATCTGACCTGAATACGGTGGTAGATGCGCTAGTCGGAGCCGGTATCGCGAGAAGTGCGATCAGGGTAACTCGCGACGCCTACAGCCCTCAGTCTTTGCGTGTAGTCGTGCGAGTCGATAGCCCTACCGGCGATCGCATTAGCGCTTTGGTAGACCTGGCAAACGCCACAGCGACAAAAGACAACAAATTTTATACCAACTCCGCTGGGGTAGTTTACACTGCCCGCGACTGTCAGGCCGCCGAAGATACGGCTCGCCAAATGGCTATCACTGAAGCCCGCAACCAGGTAGCGGCAATGGCCAGTGCAGTTGGCGTTCAAACTGGCGACCTGCTTGGTGGCTCGGGCTCAGTCATCTGGTCATATTCCAGCCCTTCTTCTAGTAGCTGTCCCACCAGCATAGACGACATTTTGAACTATGTTGGTCTGTACGGCGCACAAGCCTACGATCCTTCCTTGTCCCCACAGGTTCCAGTTGACGCGAATGTATCGTTGACTTACGAGATTAGATAGTGCGAGATCAGACAGGAATAGAAGACCCAACAACCGAGGGTTAAGCAACAACTCGCTTGGTCAAAATCGCCATGACTTCATTGGGGCTGCCGGTTGAGCGCGGCTTGCTCCAGTCGTTAGGCTCGGCGTAGCGCAGCTTGTGCAGCAGCTTGATGGTCGATTGCACGGCTTGAGGGGTGCCAAACAGCAGGTGCCGCACGTTTTCAGGAGGAAGGTGAGACACCTACCGATGGCGCTAAGAGAATCGAGTTCTGGAGAAACAGGCGCGATAGGCATCGACACCTTAGATTTGACGATAAGCGTATTTTCGCCTGGAGTCAAGCGATAAATAATGACCAGGCTCAAGCGAAAAAAATAAAATAAAACACAAAAAAGGCGGCACCTATAACATAAGTGCCGCAGCATCTCTAAAATGAAAAGAGATTGGAATGACTGATGAGATTTAGCCGCCTAACAGACCCCAGAAGTGAAGAAACCCTCGTCCAGAAAAGACCTCGATCAGCGTAGCTGACAGAAAGCCGATCATTGCCAGGCGTCCGTTCCAAATCTCGGCACTGGGGACAAAGCCACCGCGCCAGCTAGTTGCAGGCTCAACGTAGGGCTGCTTCATGTCAATCGGTACGTTTGTTCCTTCTTTCATAATGCTTGTTTCCTCAGTTGGGTTGAGTCTTTAAGTTAATAAAACTCAATAAAACAGCCCTCCGTCATAAGAAACAGAATTGACCTGATAGAAGTCTTCCTGAGGGGAGTGGCACAGATGACTTGCTTCGATTAGCGAGCTTACTATCGGCGGCAGCAACACCGTGGGCAACCATCCGTCATGACCGCACTGCCCTTGTTTGAGTCGTTTTTTCAGGTTTGGCCTGTTGGATAGCCGCGCCTAAAAGGTAACCGCCGATACAAAACAACAGCCCGTAGACGTTCATCCCCAGAAGCCGTTGAGAGTTTGCGGCTACGAGACCTGCTCTAACCGGGGATCTAGTCGGGCCTTGAATTGTTTTTGAGGCACCCGCAAGAGAGAGACGCCTACCAGCAGTAGCCAGACTTCCCACAAAATGAAGCCGATTGGAGTCGTTTCGATCACGGGCATGGTAGGGATTACTGTCGCGAGCAGCTCACTTTGGCCCAGCAGCAGCAGCGGCGCAGTCATCAGCCCCCACCAGCCCACCCAAGCTTTAAACAGCGGTGAAGACTGCATGGCTATCCCTGCGCCTAGCGTCCAGCCGACCAACAAAGTCTGACCCAGGTGTTCACCCAGTATCACCCCGCCATATTGATGGACAGCCAAATAGACAACGCTAACGGCAGTTTGAGTGGTTTCGCTCGCATTGGGGTCGGTGTAGAGATTAGCCAAAATGGGGACAACAAATACCCAGCGCATCAGCCCAATCGCCTGCAAGGTGCCCGAGAGTGCGCCCATCAGAGTAGCGATCGCCAGATAAGCCGGTTTGGGCCGTCCGTGGGGCAAAGCCATCACCCGATACAGCAGCAAACTACCGGGAATCAGCAGCAGCGCCGACAGGCCAAAGGCAAACCAAGTAAGGATCAGTTGAGTGCCGCCAGCGTGAAACTTGGTGAGCACTACGCCCACGGGCTCCCGCAAAATGTCATCATATTCAAAAGTCATCGTCAGCAGCGTGTACGGAATATTCGACAGAATCACCATTAAAATAAACAGAATTCCAGTCGCTCGAACGAGTGATAAGCGGTTCATGGGACAGTCCTTTACAGAGAATAAGGGCAGTTGTGAGTAGCGCGGCCTTGAGGGCCAGGTGCAGATGTTTCATAAGAGGTTTTGGCTAGGTCGCTTGTAGCCGAACAGGCTTGCTCAAGGAAGCTGATAGGTCAAAGATAAAGCTGTCTGCTAGGGTATGAATTGACCGGCTGCGCCAAAAAATTGACCGGTGACGCCAATTTATATAAGACGCGCTCAGTCATGCCAGAGGCTACCTTTTCGATTGCGATCGCCCGCGACATCATCCACTACGTAACGGCACAAGGGGTAGAGGCCGATCATCTGTATACTGCCGCTCAAATTACGCCCGTCTGGTTGGATGATCCTGACCGTCAAATTTCTGGCGAAGTGCTAAAGCATCTGTGGCGCGAGGCGGTGATACAAACAGGCGATCGCAACCTGGGCTTGCACATTGGAGAAGCCTTTGACCTCTCTGCCATCGGCATTGTGGGCTACGTCCTACTCAACTGTAAAACCTACGGCCAGGTTCTAGAAAAACTCTCTCAGTACACTCGTCTGTTCAGTCAGGGCGTAGCCATCCATCATCACGTTTTAGACGGCTGGGTGCAGTGCGACTGTGAGATTGTTGGAGATGTGGAAAACTACCTGCTAGACGAACCGCGTCATCCCATTGAGAGCACCTTTGCCGCTCTCTTCACCGCTACTGGGCAGCTCACAGGCAACACTCTCCTACCGCAGGCTGTTTGGTTTGAGCACGCTGCGCCAGCAGATAGATCTGAGCATCAGCGCATTTTTAAAACACCTGTTCAGTTTTCTCAGCCAGTAAATCGCATTGTTTTTGAGGCCATTTGTTTAGACTGGCCGGTGCGTTCAGCAAACACCAGCCTGCTTTCTGTTTTTGAGCGTCACGCAGACACTATGCTGAGCGCCCAACAAACGCAAACCGATAGCCAAAAACCGATAGCCCAGAAGGTAGTAGAGGCCATCACTCAGTCCTTACAGGGAGAAGTGCCGCTGATTGAGGCGATCGCCCG
>JBBSNR010000349.1:0-3682 GCA_038260635.1 Phormidesmidales cyanobacterium | reverse complement strand
ACTCGGTCTAGCTAGCCAGGATGCCGCCTTTCGAGACAAGGTACTGGGCAGAATGGATGAGTCGCTAGAGGAATAAAACCCAAAGATCAGCGTCCGATACTATCCCGATTTTTCTATTCGGCCTCTCCAAAACTAAACGCTCTAGCTCTGAAAGCAAAAAATGCCGTAGAGCTAGAGCGTTTAGGTGACCTGACAACCGTTAAAAACCAGATATTACTTGCTGTTGCCCAGCCAAAGACTATTCTTCGACATACATTTCAGGCTCGACCGCAAAATTGTTTAAGCGGCCTGAGTCGTCAACTACGTAGCCATCAGTCGTTTTGAGATCGGTGCCCGATTCTTCCTCACGAGCCTCAGAGATATCGTCTTTCGCCTGCTCAATATCACCGCCGGGCATGATCCGGGTGCCCTCCGGCTGAACCGCCTCACCCGTGGCCTGCGCCGTTTGCACAGCCCATTGGTCACCCGCCGCCCCTTTACCAGGCTGAGCCTCCTTCACCCCATTTTCGTTTTGCTCAGCAGCCATAGAAAAGCTCCTCTTATTTTTTTTATGCCAGTGACCAGCCTACGACGGTCAGTCTGGTCAAGGCTTCCTTCATCAGATAGGTCATGGCTCCACCAATAGAGCTAGATCAATAGCTAGGTACAGCCTTTAAAAATACAGCTGAGCGACACCGGTAATATTATCTGCACCGTATCCCTGTGCCAAAGCCTTTTCGAATACCTGACGGGCGGCATCACCCATAGGGATGTCAGCTTGCTTCGCTTGTGCAGTAACGGTCAGGTAACTCAAATCTTTCTCTACCAGTTCGATTGGAAACAGGGGCGCAAAGCTGCGAGTGAGCATTCCTTCTGCTAAAGCTTTGGCCGCAGGGCTACAGACCGGAGTAGCCGTCAGCATATCAACTGCCTGATTACTCTCGACACCGCAGCGCTGCATGAAGTTAATCAGTTCGCTCATGGCCGCTGCCTGAATGCCAAAAAGCGTGTTCACAGCGAGCTTGACTGCCATGCCGCTGCCTGCTGAGCCAGCATAATGAACGGCGCTGCCCAGTTTGCTCAAGACAGGTTGCGCTTTGTTAAAGGCAACCTTCTTTCCGCCAACCAAGTAGATCAGCTGGGCAACCTCGGCCTGCGGACGCGATCCGGCCACAGGTGCATCGAGAAAATCAATCCCTTGCGCTTGGCACTGCTGCTCAAGTTGGCGCGTCCACTCAACGGTTAGGGTAGAGCTTTCAATGGCGATCGCTCCCTCCGACATCCCCTTTAGCGCGCCGGTTTCAGCCTCTAACCACACCTGCCGAGAAGCCTCATCATCACGAACCATAGCCACGACAAATTCAGCATTTCTTGCAGCCGTGCGGGGCGTACTGGCGGCTATAGCGCCCAATTTTACCAGCGGCAAAGTCCGCTCAGCGCTGCGATTCCATACGGTTACCTCATGGCTCTGCTGAAGCAGATTTGCCGCAATCCGCGATCCCATTGCGCCCATCCCTAAAACGGTTATTCTGCTCATACGTTGTTCCTCAAAGGTTACAAGGTCAATAGCTGCGACCTCAGCAGGTAGTCTCCCCTGTCAGTCGCATCCAAACTCTAAAACAGCCTGCCCTCTAGAATCCAGGCAAATCAGCCCATGAGTACAATGCATAAAGCGCACGAATACAGGTGTTGAAGACGATTTGATGGATAGAATGCAGGAATGGATTTATCTGCACTGCAAACGTTCGTAGAAGTGGTGAGACAGGGAAGCTTTGCGGCTGTGGCCCGTGATCGCAATGTCGATCCCTCTTCGGTATCCCGAGCGATCGCCGCCCTGGAAAAAGAGCTGGGCATTCGCCTCTTTCAGCGTACGACCCGTCAGCTTGCTCCCACCGAATCGGGCGCTGTTTACTACCAGCGCATCGTGCCGCTCATAGAAGAAATGGAACAGGCGATCGCCGCTGCTACAGAGCTATCGAGCAACCCCAAAGGCACCCTCCGAGTCACCGCTTCTGTCTCTTTTGGGCTCACCTGCATCGTGCCTCTACTGCCCGAACTAGCAGCCGCCTACGGCGATCTTGCTGTAGACCTGGTGCTCAGCGATGCGGTGCTTGATCTGGTCGGAGAAAGGATAGACGTCGCTATTCGGCTCGGCGTCATGGCCGATTCCACCCTAATTGCCCAAAAATTGATGCAAACCCGCTATTGCGTTTGCGCTAGCCCGCAGTATCTCAACCAGCAGGGACACCCTCGCCACCCTCAAGAACTGACTCTGCATGAGTGTTTGCGCTTTCCGCTATTGGGCTTTCGGTCTCAGTGGATTTTTAAAGGCCCGCAGGGGAGGGTAGAGAGCGTGAGGGTACAGGGGCGAACGGTAATTTCTAGTGCGATCGCGCTGAGAGACTGTGCGATCGCTCATATGGGTTTTGCCCTATTGCCCCACTGGCTAATCCAGGCCGATTTAGACTCAGGCCAGCTGGTCAACGTTTTTCCTAACCACGCCGTCACGGCCACTCATTTTGACACTGCCGCCTGGTTCGTCTATCCCTCTAAGCGCTACCTGCCTGGCAAGGTAAAAGTATTTATAGACTTCCTCAAGCAGCATCTGGCAGCAGCGCCGTAGCACGCCTATCCGTTCATCGCCTCTACACTCTCGCGATATTCACTGCGGTCGTTCAGCAGGCTTGAGAGTAAGTAGGCTGGCTGCTGCGGATGAGGCCAGGCAAACGCATGGCGAAAGGCCGCCGCCTGACAGGCCCGCAGCCCATCAAAGCCGATCACATCGTGAGTCAACAGATTCTCATATTCAAAAGGCAGTCGCACATTGTGCAAACCCGCATTGTCCGTGCAGATGGCAATATCTACCCCCGCGTCCAAACAGCGGTTAAACACGGTTTTGAGCTGGCTAATTTCTTGCAGGGTGCCGGTTTGCAAATAGGTGGTAGGGCATACCTCCAGGCACTGTCCGCGAGCCGCTACCTCCTTGAGCAATTCGGGGTAATGCAAAGGAATTTGAATGCCGTGGCCAATGCGCATCAGGTAGGGCAGCAGCTCGGGGTAGCAGCCGTCTTTGGTCTCGTATAGATGGCCGGTGGTATTGATCCCCAGGCTTTGAGCATGTGCGTAGAGCCGCTTAATTTCTTCGAGATTGTAAGCTGCGTCGCCCCCGGCGATATCAATACCGCAGACATACTCGGGGTATTGAGCGGCTAGCTCTAGCGTGGCGCGGTTGGTTTCGTAGGACAGGCGCGAGTGCAAGCAGAGGATTTGCTTTGTTATTACCGGATATTCGCTCTGCTGGCTAGCGCGACCGACTACCTCAATAATTTCGGCCATGGCGTCAATTCTTTGGGCTGAACTGAGGTGCGCCGGCGTGCGATAGAAAGGGGTGTAGCGCAGCTCTAAATAGGCTAAATTCTCAAAAATATAAGCGCCGCGAATCAGCCGATAAATAAAGTAGGGCAGCGCTTCTTTGGTCTGTACGCTTTCAACTAATGTGTGGAGTTCTAGATATTCTTCCAGGGTGTCTTTGGGCTGAGTGTAGAACTGCTCAAAGGCTGAATAGCTCGAAAATTTATCTGAAATATCGGGACGGTTGCGCTCAAAATAGCGCCACAGCACCCGAGGAACCACGGATCCACCGAGATGCCGGTGTAGCTCTGCATATAGACTCATCAGTATTGTCCTCCAAGCGAAATACGTT
>JBBSNR010000348.1:0-3700 GCA_038260635.1 Phormidesmidales cyanobacterium | reverse complement strand
CGTCGTCTTTTTGTGACCGGGTAGATTCTAAGTCAGACTGAGCATCGGCTAGCTCTGCTTGAATGTCGTCGAGCTGAAACAGCCCCTGGCGCAGCTGGTCATCTAGCGCAATCATCAACAGCAGCGTCGAAAAAGAGGCCACCATACCGGTGGCGACACTCACCAGTGTGGCCGTCTGCCGGGGCCTCAGATTAAACAGGCTGAGGCGAGATTTGCCCACCTTCATGCCGATGCGATCGCCAACAGTCGCAATCACGCCCCCCAAACAGGCAACCGCAAAGAGTAGTACAAATCCAGTGGTCATGTGCTGCCGAGAGCGCCGTGCAATACAAGTATCAGGGTACTGCACCGGGATAGGCGCTGAGGTAAAGAAGATAGCCAGACGGCAAGCAATTTTTTGAAATGGGGGAAGAGGGGAGACAGGAGACAGTAGTCAGTAGGTGCTCCTGTCTCCTGTCTCCTGCCTCCTGCCTCCTGCTCTCCTTCTACCGCCTCAAGTAAACTGCTGCGAGAGCGTCACCGGGTCGTGAACGGTGATCTTCTTTTTATGAATGGAGATCATGCCTTTTTCGCGCAGGTCTCCGAGCAGCCGAGTGACCGTTACCCGAGTGGAGCCAATGGCTTCGGCGATCGCCTGATGGGAAAGCTTGAGATCGACTGTGATGCCCGCAGAGCCGGGTACGCCAAAGTCGCGACAGAGAATCAGCAAGAAGCTCACCAGCCGCGAGCCCATATCCCTATGGGCCAGCGTTTCGATCATCATTTCAGTTTGCAAAATGCGGGATGACAGACCGCGTAGCATTAGCGCCGACAGCGCCGGGTGTTCTTCTAGGGCCTGGGCCACCTGGTCGCCCTGCAACGACAGCAGCTCTACAGGAGTAAACGCCACCGCGTGATAGAAGCGGTCAGATCGGTCGCCTGTAATCAGCGAGAGCACGCCAAAAACGCTGTTTTCTCGGAGCAGGGCAACCGTGATTTCTTCACCCGCCTCGTACACCCGAGAGAGCTTCACCGCTCCCCTGGTCAAAAAATAAACTCGTTCTGCTGGGTCGCCTGGGAAGAAAATGGTCTTGTTGCGCTCGTAAGACTCGACTACTGGCGGAAACCCACCGCCGGCCAGCGAGCGAAACATATTGGAAAGGGGAGTGGCAGAAGTTGCGACCATACTGAAAACCGAAAAGGTGGGGGGCTATGGGCTAACTGATGTCCAGCGCAGACTGAGATATCAGATAATGAATGTCATGAGATGCTCATCCAGGCTAGTACTACTAAACCTCATGGTCAGAGCAGTATTTTGTATTACAAGATACTAAATCCACTCGAAATCGCTCACAAAGCAGATTTCAAAGTTCTTGCTATGTTAGCGGAAGTCTAGGGCGCTATGCTGGAATCCCCATTTTTCAGTATGCTCCTAGAGCTAGAGCGCGACAGACTGTATTAACTCAGAGAATTAACCTAGAGATTCATGCTAGACCTGACCGGAAAAAAAGCCCTTGTCACCGGCATTGCCAACAATCGCTCCATCGCCTGGGGCATTGCCCAGCAGCTGCATACAGCGGGCGCAGAGATTGGCGTGACCTACCTGCCCGATGAAAAGGGCCGCGCTGAAAAAAAGGTGCGAGACCTGACAGAGCCGCTCAACCCGAGCCTGTTTTTACCCTGCAATGTGCAAGACGATGACCAGGTTACATCGCTGTTTGACACCGTTAAAGACAAGTGGGGCCGCTTTGATATTTTGATCCACTGCCTGGCGTTTGCCAATCGCGACGACTTGACCGGCCACTTTAGCGATACTTCGCGCGCCGGATTTGACCTGGCGCTCAGTGTGAGTGCCTACTCTCTGGTTCGGCTGGCGCAAGGGGCAAAGGCGCTGATGCCAGATGGCGGCAACATCGTCACACTCACCTATCTGGGCGGTGTGAGAGTCATCCCCAATTACAATGTAATGGGCATTGCCAAGGCGGCGCTAGAGATGAATGTGCGCTATCTGGCTGCTGACTTAGGGCCGCAAAATATTCGCGTCAATGGCATTTCGGCTGGCCCTATTCGCACGCTGGCTTCTTCTGCCGTCGGTGGCATTCTCGATATGATTCACCATGTGGAAGAGACGGCCCCGCTGCGCCGTACGGTGACGCAAACTGAGGTGGGTAACACGGCTGCATTCTTGTGTAGCGACCTGGCTAGCGGCATTACCGGTCAGATAATCTACGTCGATTCGGGCTACGCGACGATGGGTATGTAGTAGGCTCTCTAAAGCAGGCTGTTTTTAGTCTGTGAAGGCGCTGTCTGCTGTACTACTGTCTGCTCGCGCTCCAGCAGGATCGAGCAGGGTCTGGAGGGCGATCGCCTGCGCCTCCCTCATCTGCCCGTAGGTAAATACGCAAGGTGTGTTCGCAGGCAATATCTGCTGAATCTGCTGCCAGACGTATGGACTGCCGTAAATGACGACCGCCTGCACATTTGCGCCGAGAGCCTGAATGTATTGAATGGCAATGGCGCTCAGCTGCTCACCGCTGCGAAACGGATTGCCGCGAATGAACAGCTGCACCAGAGTCGTCACATCAGGTTGTAGGGCGAAGGCGGCGGCGCTACGGCTGTCGATTAGCGTCAGCTGATAGCCCTGACGAGCAGGCAGCGTCACTGCGGGCGCTGTGCGACCCAGAAACCGGCAGTGCAGCAAGTCATCGACCAGGATGAGATTTTGTCCGGGAATGAGTGGGGGGCTGATCGCCTGAGCAACCGATTGACTGGGCGCATAACTAATTTGCTGAGCCGCCTGTAAAATTTTAGCAGCAAGTGTTCTGGCTGGCTCAGTGGCAATTTGCTCAGTCTGAATGGGTGGAACGGCCTGCTGCTGCCAGGCATGGCGAGAGGAGGCATCGGTGACGGGCAAGTCGGCAATTTTGTGTTTGGCTCGCCAGATTCGCTCTACGGTTCGTAAAATGGCCTCGGCTGCAATCCGACCGGTGCTGACCGCTTCGCAGACCGCTGCGATCGCCCCTTCCACATCGCCCGGCATCAGCAAAATATCGGCACCGGCCTCTACCGCCAGCACCGCCGCTTCATCCGGGCCATATCGCTGAGTAATGCCGCCCATCACCAGAGCGTCGGTGACGATTAGCCCGTCAAACCCCATATCCTGCCGCAGCAGTCCGCTGAGCGTCACCTTAGAAAGGGTGGCCGGGCGCTGAGGGTCAATTTTTGGCAGCTGAAGGTGCGCGGTCATAATGCTGTCTACTTGAGTGGCGATCGCCCGCTCAAACGGCACTAGCTCTAGCTGCTGCAACCGCTCAAAATCGTGATTGACCACCGGCAGCGCCAGATGGGAGTCGATATCGGTATCGCCATGCCCCGGAAAATGCTTGGCTGTAGTGAGGACGGCAAAGCCCTGAGCCCCTCTGATAAACGCACTGGTAAGCTGAGCAACGGTGTCAGCAGTTTCGCCAAAAGCCCGCACGTTGATTACCGGATTGGCCGGATTGTTGTTGACATCGACTACCGGCCCCAGCAGCCAATTGATACCAATGGCTACCGCCTCTTGCGCAATCGTAGCGCCCATCTGTTCAGACAGCTCTATAGCCAGCGGCAGATCGCGGCGGGCTATTTCACCCAAAGCCATCGGCGGGGCAAACCAGGTAGCGCCGCTGAAGCGCTGCCCGACGCCTTCTTCAATATCGGCGGCTACTAGCAGCGGATATTT
>JBBSNR010000347.1:0-3719 GCA_038260635.1 Phormidesmidales cyanobacterium | reverse complement strand
CTGTCGCTCCGATGGACAAAACATTTGCTAATAGAGCTTTCGGGCGCTTCCATCAAGGAGCGCCCGTTGTCGTTAAAGGGGCAATAGGGTCTAGCTAAGGAGTAACCAGGCAGCTGAAGAGGCCTTGCCAGGAATAGTTAGCGCCGGTCAAACCCAATTAAGATAGAAACGTTACTAACCCATTGGGTGCTATGGCTTCTCCCTTTCCAGGTGTGAATCCTTATTTAGAGCAGTCTGCCTTTTGGTCACCTTTTCACAACCGATTGATGGTTGGGCTAGCGAATCGGATTGCACCGGTTCTGCGTCCTTAATATTACGTCCAGGTTGAGACTCGCTCATATATGGACACGCCCGAGGGTGAGCTACTGATTGGCATCCCAGATGCAGTCATGCTAAGAGAGCGCCAAGCTAATGCTGCGTCTGACAAGGTTCTGACCTCAGAGGATTCTAGCGTTGCTGTGAGGACGATGCCGCAGACCGTTACCTTGCCGGTACCGGTAGAAGTCAGAGAGCACTATTTAGAAGTGCGCGAAGTGGTTAGCAATCAGGTGGTCACCGCGATTGAACTGCTTTCTCCGGCTAACAAGAAGGCAGGTAAGGGCAGAGATGTTTATGAGAACAAAAGGGCGTCTGTTTTGAGTAGCGCGTCCCACTTCGTCGAGATTGATTTGTTGAGAAGTCAATCGCCGTTCGCCATTATTGGTGCGAGCAACTTAGGTGACTACTCCGTGTTGGTGAGTCGAGCCAGTCATCGGCCTTAAGCGGAACTGTATTCATTTGCCCTGCGCGATCGCCTGCCAGAATTTTTGCTGCCGCTGATAGACAAAACGGGCAAATCCGTTGTGTCATTGCTTACGAAGTAAGGGCTGCAAACCTTGGTTTATCAACGGATCCTACAGGATTCGAACCTGTGACCGACCGCTTAGAAGGCGGTTGCTCTATCCAACTGAGCTAAGGATCCTTGGAGGCTGTAATAGCTTAACCTGCATAGCGAATATACCGCACTGACAAACCCGGCGTTAAGGGTGGTGAGGGAAAAAATTGCTGTAAGCTGCTTTGGCTCTGTCCGCTTTGCTCAATACATGTGCGATCGCAAGAATCTACACGGACTGCGTCCCCACCTGACCCCTCAGCAAAAAAGCTGCCTCAGCTATGAAGAGGCCCATAGCTCGCCGCTGCCCAAACGCGATCGCCCGCTGTAAGTTAAGTGAATTCTCAATCGCCAGCCCAAAAAACTGCCATACTGGAAACGGCAATTGTGAGGGAATACTGGCAGCATGGCCCAGCGAAAACTGTCTGACTCAGATAAAAGCGACATCATTGAGCTGTACAGGCAGCCTGGCCAAACGACGACGACGCTGGCTGAGCAATACGGTGTCAGCAACAGCACAATCAGCCGAATTTTGAAGACCACGCTGCCCCCAGATGAGTACAGTGGGCTGATTGCTCAAAAACGCATGGCAGGCTCAGACAAGACTGAAGCGCCCCCAAAGCGATCGCGCACCCGTAAATCAGCGACTTCGGCAGAGCCCGCTGAAGAGGCCGCTGAAGTCCGCCAAAATGTCGAAACTCCTGATGACTCCGGTAGCGTTGCAGCAGCAGATGCCACAGCAGAGACGCCGAGAGTTGAGCCGCCCAAGCTCAAAACTACCGCCGAAAAAGAGACCGAAAAAGGGGCCGACAGAGAAAAATCAGCGACTTCCCGGCGGCGGCGCGGTCGGAAAAAAGCAGAAACCGACGAACAGCTGCCTCTACTAGCCACCGACGACGCTGAATCGGACGACGCTTCAGATAGTCCTTCAGAAAGCCGTAGCCAAACACCGCCTGCGCCGATCCTCGCTACCGCCGCTCTAGATGACGATGACGACGACGATGACGACGACGACGACGACGCTCTACTGGGCCTCGATGAAACCTTAGGCGACGACTTCGGCGACGATGACGACGATGACGATGACGACGACGATGACGACAGCGATGAGATCGCTGTGCCTCGGTTTCAGTCGGAAATTGCCGTGGAAATTATGCCGTTAGGGACGGCAGTGCTGCCCAAGCCCTGCTACTTAGTTGTAGATATGCGCTCCGAACTGATCACCCGGCCCCTGAGCGAATTTGCCGATTTGGGCCAAATCCCCACATCAGAAGAAAAGGCAAAAACGCTGCCCGTGTTTGACAATCATCGGGTGGCGCGGCGGTTTTCTCGCAATAAGCAGCGAGTCATCAAAGTGCCGGATGGCAATATTATTACGCGCACTAGGCCCTATCTTCAGGCAAAGGGTATTACCCGATTGCTGGTCGATGGGCAGGTGTACGATTTGGTGAGTCAGGATTAAGGGGCGGGTGTTTAGCTGAGCTTGGTTTTTTGGCTTGGTTGGGAGACAGAAGGGAGGAGACAGAAGGAAAGAGGTGGGAGACGGGAGGCTTAGCGCTCGCGTTTGTCGCCCATTTGTTCGGCGTCGGGGCAGTCGTTGGTGAGGGGTAGCTCAGCGGGGCCTTTGGGAACGCTTGCTAGCCTTTGGCTAATGGCACCAATGCTCTCAACGCGGACCATTTCTTCCCACGAGCAAATCTCGTCTTCGTCTTCGGTTTCGTAGCGCAAAGTAACCAGATCGCCCTCTATCCCCAAGATAGTCGCCGACTCAATCCAGCGCTGCTGATCGCGCAAAAAGACTTGCACTTCGCGGCCATCGCAGGAAAGCTGATAGATCTTACGTTGCAGCATGGTGTCTCGGGTCTGGAATCGTTAGCGAACAAATGCCTTTAGTCGATGCGGCAGTTGTATTACCTCTTATTTTAGCAGCGCTGGGAAGTGTAAAAAGCGGCAGTAGTCACCTCCCTGAAGCGGCTGTATGCACCTTTGAGTAGCTGGCAGTTTAGATCTTAAGACGGGGCAGGGCAGAGCAAAAGTGATTACACTGATCACTTATCCTCCCTTCATATAGAGAATGCCTATGCTGCTGCATTTGTGTACCTGGCCTGAAATAGAAGCGTATTTGGGGCGATCGCGCGGCATTATTTTTCCCATCGGCTCGACTGAGCAGCACGGCCCGACCGGGCTGATTGGCACTGACGCCATCTGCGCAGAGATCGTGGCTAAAGGCGTGGGCGAAGCGACCGATGCACTCGTGGGGCCGACGATCAACGTTGGCATGGCGCTGCACCATCTGGCCTTTCCCGGTAGCGTTAGCCTGCGGCCCAGCACGCTGATCGCCCTGATCCAAGACTACGTGAAGCCGCTGGCGCGTCATGGCTTTGAGCGGTTTTACTTTATCAATGGACATGGGGGCAATGTAGCCTCAATGAAGGCGGCTTTTTCGGAGGCGTATGCAGAGATCGCCGATGCCAACCTGCCCAACGCGGGTGAAGTCCGCTGCAAGCTGGCCAACTGGTACCAGAGCAAAGCCGTCAGCGATTTGGCCGAGCAGCTCTACGGCGACCAAGAAGGCTCTCACGCCACCCCAAGCGAAGTAGCGCTGACGCAGTTTGCCTACCCAGAAGCGATTAAGCAGGCAACCCTCTCTCCGGCTGTAGCGCCGACCGGTCGCTCTATTTACAGCCCTACCGATTTCCGCAAATTCTATGCCGATGGGCGCATGGGGTCCAATCCAGACCTGGCCACGCCCGAGCACGGTCAGCAGTTTTACGAAATAGCGGTAAAAGATATGAGCAATGGCTATCTGGCTTTTTTACAAGAGGCATAGCTGTGCTCGTTCCCTCCG
>JBBSNR010000346.1:0-3724 GCA_038260635.1 Phormidesmidales cyanobacterium | reverse complement strand
TAGAGGTGCAGGGCCGTCAGTTTTTGGGCCGGGAGTATCAGTACAAGCTGCTGATGCCTTCTATGCGGGTTTTGCAGGTGCGATCGCCGGTCAGTCAGCGGCTGGCAGTGGGCGATCGCGTCAGCGTGAAAATAAACTGCGATCGGGTACGGCTATTCCCACAGTCAGGCACACCTGTAGCGGGGCGAGAGACCGGGGCCAATAATCAGATGGAATTGATCAGATAATGGGCGATGGGGTGCTACATTTCTGTTGATATCGACCTAGCGCCATTAGGGGGAAATTATGGCAGTAGAGATGGTAGCGGAGATAAAAGTGCTGAGGAAAGCCTGTTCCAGTGAATGCTTCCTCTTTCCAAGTCCCCTCTGCCTGAGTATGCAACAAGTATTGAACGCCTTTTTGAACAGCCGCTTTTGCCAATGGGCTCAAGCAGAAAGCCACGTCAAGCAGTCCCAATAAGGCCCAAGCTGTTTGAGAAGCCGTGCTAGGGCCTTGCCCCTTTAAGCTCGAATCGCGATAGCTCTGACAGGTTTCTCCCCAGCCACCGTCGGCATTTTGACAGCTGACTAGCCAGCTCACGCCGCGCTCAATCTGTATCCGACAGCGCTCTGGATCAATTAATGCTAGGGCAGAGAGAGCCCCGCTCGTACCGTAAATGTAGTTCACACCCCAGCGCCCAAACCAGCTGCCGTCGGTTTCTTGAGCTTGCAGCAGGTATTTTAATCCGCGTGAGATCTTGTAAGCGGTCATGTCTGCGGCATAGCTGTTGGTTAACGCGGCATCGTTAGATAAACGACCGTGCATTTCTAAGACGCGAGCGGTGATATCGGCGGTGCCAGGATCGATCATCGCTTTGAGATCGCCGTAGGGAATAGCGTTGAGCCAGTCTTGATCATTGTCAATATCGAAAGCCGCCCAGCCGCCGGTTTTGCACTGCATGGTGGCGATCCAGCGTACGGCCCGAGCGATCGCCGCCTTCTTCAAGGGCTCATTAGGTAAAACAACATCTTGCAAGGCCATGACGACTACAGCAGTGTCATCCACATCAGGATAAAAGCGATTTTCAAATTCAAAGGCCCAGCCGCCGGGATGACCCTGAGGATTTTTGACGGCCCAGTCGCCGTAGCTGAGGATTTGCTTGTCGAGCAGCCATTCTCCCGCTTGGACGAGGGCCGGATGGGTGGGGTCAAGACCGGAGTCGGTAAGCGATCGCATCGCCAAAGCCGTGTCCCAAATGGGCGAAATGCAGGGCTGCACCCAATAGGTGTCTGCGGTTTCAACGGCAAAGTTATCGACAGCTTTCAGCCCTCGCTGCACGACTGGATCGTTAACGTCGTAATCTAGCGCGCGTAAAGCCAGCAGAGAATTCAGCATGGCAGGCATAATGCCGCCCCAGTCCCCAGACGCTTCTTGCCGTTCAATAATCCATTTTTCGGCCCGCCGAATGCTCTCTTCTCTCAAAGGAACAGCGTTGAGCGCCTCTGCCAGCTTGAAGGCTTTATCTAGCCAGAGGAAGGCGTCGCTCCAGTCGCCGCTGGCGGGCAGCTCCCAGCGCACATTTTCAATGCCTTCTGCGTAGAGTTCGTTGAGGTTGAAGCTGGGGTCAACTGAGTAAACGGGCTTTTTATCAAAAACAATTAGCAGCGGGACAGTACTGCCTCTAGCCCAGCTGGACAGCTCGTAGATATTGATAGGGAAAGGATGTTCGAGCTGCATGATCCAGGCGGGCAAAGCCGGGAGACCCTGCCAGCTGTAGCAGCCGATGAGGGCAAGGTGAAACTTAGTAAAGATGCGGGTTTTGCTAATGCCGCCTCGCTGCAAAATAAAAGCTTTCGCCCTGAGCAAAGCAGGATCGTTAGCCAGAGCGCCCAGCAGCCGCAGACCCATGTAGGCTTCAACCGAGGTGCTCAGCTCGCCGCCGTCGCCGGAGAAGAGTTCCCAGCCGCCGTGATTTTGCTGGTGCGATCGCAAGTACTTCTCCGTCTTGTGCAAGGGCCTGTCACCATCTGTCTGCCAAATTTTGTGCAGCAGAACAGCCTCAGCGGTGATGCTAACGTTAGACTCTAAATCGGCCCACCAGTAGCCCTCTTTTTTTTGAATGGAGAGCAAGTAGTCCTGAGCCGCTGTAATTCCCTGAGCTAGTTCTTTGTCTATCTCTTTGGCTGGCTCTACGGACGGCTGTGGGTCTTTGGTCTGCATACAGTTTGAATAGCGCTATTGAGATAGCATAATGCAAATTTTCCTATAGAAAAATAATGGATAGCGCTTTAGTGGGGTTAGTGATTGTTGTTGCCGTTGTTTGGGTTGGTCTGCTGACGGTTTGGGGGCAGTTTTGGCGGGCTGACCAGCGGCTTGAGGGGCAAGATTTGGCTGCACCGGATGCCTGGCCGACGGTAGCGGTGGTAATTCCGGCGCGAAATGAGGCTGATCTGATTGGCAGGGCACTGCGATCGCACCTCACCCAGTCGTATGCTGGCTCGCTGTCTGTAGTTTTAGTGGATGATCAGAGTACGGATGAGACGGTGATGATCGCCGCTCAAATAGCCGAAGACCTAAAAGAATCTGCTAGTCTGACTATTCTCTCTGGCAAGCCGCTTCCCCCCGGTTGGACGGGCAAATTATGGGCAATGGAACAAGGATTCCGCCATCTCCAACAGCAGCAGGAATCTCCCGACTATGTTCTCTTTACCGATGCTGATATTGAGCATCATTCGCACAGCATACGGCAGCTAGTCACCAAGGCAGAAGCAGAAAAGCTAGACCTGGTTTCTCTGATGGTGCAGCTGCGCTGTCGGAGCTTTTGGGAAAAACTGTTGATTCCTGCTTTTGTCTTCTTTTTTCAAATGCTCTACCCCTTTCCGTGGGTTAATGACTTTGACAAAAAAACAGCAGCGGCGGCAGGCGGCTGCGCTTTGATTCGCTTTAGCGCCCTCGAACGAATTGACGGCCTCCAAGCAATCAGGCAGGCGTTAATCGATGACTGTGCGCTGGGTTCGGCTGTCAAAGCGGGTGGCCCGATTTGGCTAGGGCTGAGTGAAAAGACTCACAGCCTGCGCCCTTACCCAGATTTGCAAAGTATCTGGCAAATGGTCACCCGCAGCGCCTATACGCAGCTCAACTATTCTCCCTGGCTGTTGATCGGTACGGTATTTGGAATGGCGCTGGTCTACTGGGTGCCGCCGCTGGGATTTGTCGTAGGCTTAGCTTTAGGAAAAGGCTTGACTGCCCTCATCGGCCTAGCCGGTTGGCTGCTAATGGCTCGGGCTTATTGGCCCACCCTGAAGCTATACGGCGGTTCACCTTTGCTCGCACTCGCACTGCCTCTGATCGCGCTGCTGTATACGCTCATGACAATCGATTCAGCGCGTCGCCACTGGATCGGGGAAGGGGGCGCTTGGAAAGGGCGGGTGTACAGCGATGTCGCTTGACTGGAGGACTGAACAATTCAACAACATCGTGGCGCAGCGGGTGCAAAGCCTTGTTCTTTTACTCAAATGGGGCCTATCCAAACAGGGCAGTCGTTAAAGTCTCCAAGGCTTTTAAACCGCTTAGAGAGGCTCTAATCAATCGAGCGGCGGCGACAGGTTGCCTCAGAAAGCGAGTTGCCATGAGCAATGGCTTTAGTGAGCCATCAGATGATATTGCCCCAGAAATATCAGGCAAATCATAGCGGCAGTCGTCGCTAATTACCCTCAAAACAGCGATCGCGCCGGGCAATTTCTTC
>JBBSNR010000345.1:0-3732 GCA_038260635.1 Phormidesmidales cyanobacterium | reverse complement strand
TGACGATCTGCGTTGTATTGGCCATCAATATACCAGCATCGTCAGTGTACTGGGTCGGCAGGTTAGGAAGCTGTTGTTTGCTCCAATAGTTTCTGAGCGCGAGCGCGGTTAGGCCAATAGGAGAAAGCAAATTGTGCAGCGCCAGCAGGGTAGCGGCTGTGCCCATAAGGGTGGCTACTAAAGAAATTCCAACAATCTGGAGCTTCGCATCTGGAGCGACCGAAGTAGAGTTGATAAAATAAAATAGCAGCGTTAGCAAGGGAATATGCGTTCCTGCAAAAGCCACTACCATCAGTTTGCTTTTGTAGCTCTTTAAGTAGCCGAAGCGGGCGAGAAAAATATAGAAGTTCATAGTTTTTCACAAGACTTTTTCAGGAACCCTCGAAAGTAGGTGTCCCCAAAAAAGCCAGCGAGCGGCGGCTATCAAACGCTGGCCGATGTGATCTTTGAAAGGTCTACCCTGGTGATGCTAACACAGGCATCTAGCAAGGCGATCCGTGATTCTCCTGACCTCAGTTGAGACAACTGCTCGACTGTTGGCTGATGTGATATCAGATATTTTTTTGAGTAGTTTTAATCTGAAGATGACGACTATACTGGAGGCTGAAGCCAATGGTGGCCTGATGAACGGATGCCTGCTCATAAATCAACCTTTAAGCAAAGCGATATACTTCAAAAGAGATAGTAGTACGCCCTTTGTGAATTCATTGAAACTGAAATGGTTTTGTGTCCATCACTACACATAGCTGAGTTAACAGATCGCTCTCTCAATTTGTATGCTGATGCCCAGTCGGGGCGTAGACAGCCTGCGGCGACGACCAAAGAAACTACCGGCGGTCTGTGGCCTCAACCTGCTGGCCAGAATAGGGGTGAGCGTCAGTACAGCGTTTTAATTATTGATGATGACGAAGACAACCTGCTCTTTGCGCAGTATGCCGTCGAGTCGATGGGCTATCAGGCGACTTCTATCCGCTCGGGAGATGGAGCTGTAGCCACAGCGCTGACCTGCTTACCCGATGTCATTTTGCTGGATATTTTGCTGAGAGAGGACGACGGTGTTGATGTGCTTTACCGGCTGCGCAAGCACGAGCAAATAGCTCGGATTCCGGTTGTGGCGGTGACGGCGCTGGCCCATCCGCGCGATCGCCAAAGAATTGCCGCCGCAGGCTTTTCTGACTATCTGGTAAAGCCATACATGATAGATGAGCTCGCTGCTATGATTCAGCGACATCTGCCTCAATAAGCCTCCACTAAGTTCACGGTGAGCCCACGACAATAGCTAGCTACCCAGCTTACTCAGAGGAAAATGATCAACCCTTTTTCGCCTTGGGGATAGCCTCTGGGTTACGGACATCAGGGGTATTCGACAAAATAGCAATGATGCCAGTGCGCCCTGTTGTTAAAGTGGCGTCGCTCAAAAGGTCGAGCACTTCTACACCGAGAATGCTTTCGACTAACGCTCTCACCTGAGGCTGAATGGCTTGGTTGAGGTCAGCGCGGACCTGTTTAGCCAATTCGAGCTGACCGTCTTCTGCCAGTAGCTGCTCGGGCTGAGTAACAGAATCTTCTAAAATGATGGCTAATTTTTCATCAAATAGCTGACAGGTAACCTTGCTAGGCTGATGACCCAAATATTTTTTGTAAAGCGCCTGCATCTTTTGTGAAATTTCTCTCTCTAGCTGACCGACAGTTTGCTGTTCGGTAGTTTCCATACGTACGAATCCTGTGAGCGGGGGTCCTTTGAGCAATGACAGATAGCTACCCGAAATCTATATGACCGTCTTTCGCGTGCATCGACGCTAATTTAGATTTCAGCAGCAGTAAACATTAAAGGAATGCACTTATCAGCTAGCATAACTGACGCTTGGCTACCGGCGTTTCTACTGGCATTTGGCTTTTTCTTTCTCGATAATTTTTTATAGGTATACAGAGTAGCCGCATACACAGCAATCACCTTCTATGCCTGAGACAGAGATTGATGAACGATAGCATACATATATAGGAATAGAAGGAAAAGGAAAAGGAATGAGGATTAAAAAGGGGATCACCGGCCTAAGCGTCTATTTCCAAAGATGCTGCTGAATCTGCCACAGGATGGATTTGCCAGGGGGTAGCAACGGGATTGTATGAGTAGTGGTTAGACACAATTATAAGGAGGCGTAATCAAATGATTAACGTCAATCAATATCGCCAGCGGCTCAGGCGGCTGGCTGTTCGTGCTGTTTGCTTGGTCATGGTGAGCATGGCTGTGTGGAGCGGTGCTTGGGTACCGGGGGCAATGGCCGTGGGGTCGCAGAAGGCGGGCGAGGTGATGAATGCTCGGGCCGCAGCGGAGCTAGACCGCATGGCTGGTGAGGGCACCAGTGACCAGTTAGAGGGTGCCGTGCAAGAGACCACCGGCAAGATGAAACGCGGTGTTGGCGAAGCCACCGGTCAGTTTAGGGGCACTACCGACCAAGCAGAAGGCGCAGCAGACCAGCTGAAAGGCAGCATCAAGCGTGATGTTGGCAAGGCAAAGGGTGCTGCTGCCGATGCTGGCGATGACATTCAAGATAAGGCTGACGGCGTAGTAGAGTCGATAAAAGACTTTTTTGACCGTTAGGCACTGACTGCGTAAGGGTTTAGTGAGGTTGAGACGCCCTAAGTCAGGCTCAGGGTGGCTTTATCACTAAGCCCGTCTCTGTAGGCATGTAAGAGTCTGGAACGTCATTTTAGCGATCGCTTAATTAAAGACTTTAGCCAAGTGACTTTACCTTCACACTTTGATGCTTGCACATCTGTAACTTTAAATATTCCTAGGAGGAATTTTCCATGAAAAGCGTTCGTAGCTATTTTTCTACCCTGCTCGTTGGTTTGCGACCTTTGGCGATCGCTGCCGTCTGCGCACTGGTGATGTTTGCGAGTGCCGCGCCGGCTCTGGCGTTTGGCAACAGCAGCTCTGCGCCTTCTAAAGGGTCGGAGCAGCTTAATACTGTACAAAAAAAGTCTGAGCGGGCGATCGCCGGTCCTAATAGCGATGCCAATGACGCTGAAAGCGTCATGAAAAATTCGGCAGAAGGACTTAACGGCGTTCAAGGTGCAGGAGACACAGAAGATATGTCAAACCCTGCCAATGCCCGAGGTGAATCTGTTGAACAGAATATTAAGGAAGTTCTCGAAAATATCACGCCTTAGTGATTTTGTAGTTTTTAGTGACTTTGCAGTTGTTAAGACATTGACAGAACCCTTTATTAGTCTGTCTGTGAACCGAACAAAGCAACTCACAGTAAACTACCAGCGCCATCACTGATAAGCATCAAGCAGCCAGCCAGACAAAGTGTTCTGGCTGGCTTTTTTGCATCTCAGGAAAGTGACATACCTGTCTAGCGTAAGCAGCCTTGCATTTCGGTTCTCCTTACCAAGGGGAAACAGTTCTGGTGTTTTGATGATGTTGCGGTGTTGGCGTGCACTGAACAATCACAAAGTGACCGCCCAGCGTTTTCTCATACGACCTGAGTTCGAGATAAGCAACTTCCAGCGATAAGTCCCCTCGCGCCCTCATATCCTCACCTTATCAACTCCTAAGGTATAACAATGGTATGACACGACAGCACAGGCTGTTTCCCGACAGGGTAGCAACCAAGCTCGTAGAAGGGATGTTCGGGAAAGGGATGCCCAGGAGAATACTCAGAACAATGCCCGCTCACCAGAGACCTCTAAAAGAGATGGTGAGCGGGCATTGCTGCATTTAGG
>JBBSNR010000344.1:0-3735 GCA_038260635.1 Phormidesmidales cyanobacterium | reverse complement strand
TGAGTATCGCAGCCAGTCGCCAGAAGAAGTAGAGGTAAAGATACCTTCAGCCCTTGCTTCTTCAAGAATGTAATCATTGGGTTCATGAACACCTTCATTTTAGAGTTTTAAGAACAGACAGAAATGCGTACTGTTACCGAAGCAGCTACTTCGTACCAGTCATGCCCCTGCTATATCTATCCACAAAAATTGTTTGGTATCCGCAAAACTGACGAGGCTTTATAGAGCCCACATATCTATTTCTACGTAGACATCAAGAACCTCATAAATGGCTCCTACTCGACGGCTAATGACACCCGGCGACCGCCGATTTTTCTGAGCTCGCTGAGTAGCCCGGCAATATCGTCATAAGGCAGAGCGCGGTCGGCTTTGAGCATAATGCTACCGTCAGGGTTTTCTTGAAAATAAGCTCTAATCCGGGGAGAAAGCGCTCTTAAGTTAGTCGTTTCGCCATCAAGGATGAGCTCTCTCTGGTTCGTGAGGCCAATGACCAGCGGCTCAACCTCTTGATCGGTCATCGCTTCATCTGCCCCATCGACTGATTGAGGCAGGAGTACGCCGTTGATCTGCACGCCAGTCAGCCCCATCGAAATGACGACGAAGAAAATCAGCACCGTCATCAAAACGTCCATCATTGGCACCAGGTTGACTTCGGGAATTCGACTGGGGCGGCGGTGACGGGTGCGCATGGTGGCTCTATGGATGGGGACTTTGAAGCAAAGTGATAAGGGTGAACGGCAAGATTAATTAGCAGGCGTAGGCGTATCTTCTGGAGCGCCTTCGTCTAGCGCTAAGGAGACGCGATCGCCCCCCACCGCCCGCATCTCTCCTAAAAACTGCATCACCTGCTCGTAAGGCAGTTCGCGGCTAGGCACCAGATATACAGTGCTGTCAGTAGTGCGGGCCAGGTAGGTCGAAACCTCAGCAGCCAGCTGAGCCGGGGCAATTGGCGCTCCGTTGAGCAGCTGTTGACCAGAGGCATCCATTTCGACAATGAAGGGATCTGTCACAGCCTCTGCAACTGGCGTCTCTTCTGTTTCTTCTGGCGGCAAATCTACTTGAATCAGCTCTTCGCTGCCCAGCGATACCGAAATCACAACAAAAAAAGCCAGCACGCCCATCATCACCGTCAGCATGGGGATGAGGTCGATGGGGGGAATGCCGTTGTCTTCTGATTGACGAAAGCGCATAGCAGGCGACGAGGATAGATAGTCTAGCTAGTGAGTAATGTAGCTAGTGGGTAGGCAGGCGGTTCGGTTCTCTAGCGAGTCCGGGGGATGCTTCTATAGTCGGGTGCCGCTCAGATGGTCCGCTGCGATCGCCCCTGTTTCTGACGGGCAAGTGGTCGGCCTCGTACCAATATTCACGGTAGATCAGCTCTAGCTCATTACCGGCTTCAGAGAAGTAGTCCATTTGCTGCGACTGTAGGGTCACCATGATCCGCAGCACCAGCAGGGCCAAAATGGCGACAACCATGCCCGCTGCCGTGGTGATCAGCGCTTCTCCAATACCGCCGGCTGCTTCAGTCGCACCGACTGCGCCGCCCCCGCCGCCAATATTGAGATTTTCAAAGGTATTGATCAGGCCGGTGACTGTGCCTAGCAGACCGAGCAGCGGCGAGACGGCGACGACGGTTTCCAGCAGTTTGTCGCCTTTGCGCATTTTGACAAATTCTTTGTCGCCCGCATTTTCCAAGGCGAGGCGAAAGGTGTCGGGAGAAGGATTTTTCAGATTGAGGGGGGCAAGCAAGAAGCGGCCAATGGGTAAATCACGGGCACGAGAGGCGATCGCGGCGGCTCCAACCAAATCGCGGCGGGCCGTATCGAGCACTTCATTGACGACTTGACCTTCTCGCTTCAGCAGATTTGTCCAAAAAGTGGCCCGTTCTAGCGCGCAGGCAACGGTAAAAACAGAGGCCCCCATGATTGGCACCATCACCGGGCCACCTTTTGCCAAAAAATCGAATACCGTTGCCATATCTAAACGCTGCTGCTTAAAGACTGAGAGTACTTGAAAGCCTATATACTGGAAAGATCGATACTTGAAAGACTATATCCGGGTAGCTTCTGTCCTGGGTAAACAGAAGATTAAGAGGGCGATCGCCGGGCCTAGCTCAGCTTTCTACCCAAATAAACTTTCTACTTAGCTGAACTTACAGAGACGCCCGCCTTTGCATTTCGCTCAAGAGCCAATTAGCCATAGTTGCCCGCCGTGTTAGCCGAGGAACTAGCTGATCTACAGAGTATCCCTTAAATCCTAAATGGGTTTTGAGCAACTGCTTATTTTCTTTAGGGATGGCGCGGGTGAGCTGGACGGTCGCCGGTCTACTCTCAATAAAATTGGGCGGTTCGGGATACTTTTCAGCCCAAGCAACGGCTACGTTTTCGGTTTGCCAGGTTTCCGTCTGGCCGTCGTAGCGGTAGCCTAGAGTGTGCCACACCATTTGGTTGACGGTGTCGTCGGGCAGCTCATTATTGAGAATGGCCCACAGGGTTTCGGTAGTCAGGGGAGGAAGGTCAGTCATCATAAAGCCGATCATAGCAACCCATTCTACTGATTCTCCTGAGCAGACAGACAGTCTTATCAGTGCCAAAGCCTCTGAGATAGCTGCTGAGATAAATCCTCAAAAAATTCAGGCTGCCCTGGCGATGAACGCCGAGCACTTGGGCATTTGCCCTGAGTTTAGGCAAGTGCAGCCCAGGTTTGACCTGCATGTATTTGAGTGCGTAGATTCGACCAGCACGCAGCTGTGGAAAATGCTGAGCCAGGGGGCCGGGGCCGGGACGGTGGCGATCGCCCTACAGCAGTCATCGGGCCGAGGGCAGCGGGGCCACAGCTGGCAGTCTGAGCCGGGCGGGCTGTATCTCTCTTTAGCGCTAGAACCTAATTGGCCGGTTGCACATAGCGCCCAGCTCACCTGCATGAGCGCTTGGGGCATCGCTACCGCCTTCAACAACTTAGGGCTGCCGGTGCAGATAAAATGGCCTAACGATCTGTTTTTTGAGGGCCGAAAACTGGGCGGCATTTTAACCGAAACCAAGCTGGCACAGCTCCCCCCAAATCCTTCTCAGCCAGCAGCTGACAATCGGCCTGAAGCCTGGATCAGGCAGGCTGTAATCGGGGTCGGGATTAATTGGCACAACTCAGTCCCCGAAACGGGTATCACTCTGACAAAAATACTGAAGACGCTGCCTGATAGCACCGCTCTAAACAAAATAAATTGTTTGGAGATGCTCGCTGCGCTCACCCTTAAGGGAATTTTACAGGGAATCTTGTTTCAGCAGCGGGTGGGCGGTCAAGTTTTTATGAAGGCCTACGAGAAGCTACTGACACAGGTCGGTAAAGCTGTTTCACTGGATAGTAATCTCCTATCGCGGGCTGTTTTTGAAGACCATATGCCCCGACGATGCGATACATTGCAATTGGCAAACCGTTCCGGAGAAGTCATTGGGGTATCAGAAGAGGGTTACTTAAGAGTGGCCCTACATGAGCGTTCTGGATGTGAGCCTTATGGATATGGGCCTTCGGGTGGCCCTGTCTTACTACTCAAACCTTACTGCTCAGACCCAGCGAGATTTACGTGAGTTAAGATTGATCGGGATTATTTTAGGTTATTGACTATGACTGCGCCCCAGCATACTGCCAAGCCCACAGCAGACCAGCTCAAGGCAGACCAGCCTAAAGCAAACCAGGAGGACAGCTCCACCAACCGCTACAGATTGCAGAGATGCTGGT
>JBBSNR010000343.1:0-3743 GCA_038260635.1 Phormidesmidales cyanobacterium | reverse complement strand
AGGAGCCGGCATGGATGCCTGGTGGGAGAGCCTAGAAAAAGCGTTTGGGGCCTGGACTGAGGCGATCGCCGATGCCGGTCTGGACTGGAAATATCGTCAGGTCGAAAGCGGCGAATGGAGCCTGGATGACAATATTGCAACGGCTGAGCGCGAGGGGCAAGCCGTAGACGAAGCCATGACCGCTACGCTAGATCGCCCTCTGCCGTGGGACCACATCGATACCGGCATAGAGAAGCAGTGGCTGCAAGACGATCTCAAGCGGGCATTGGCCGCCGCTACCGTGCCTGACTGCTCTTTTGAGGGCTGCTCTCACTGCGGCATCTGCGGGCCAGATTTTGGTCACAACGTAGTGGTGCCGCCGCTGGAAATTCCGCAGTTCGCCGGACACTTTAAGCCCGATCAAACCCGCGCTCAGCGGCTGCGAGTCAGGGTAGGTAAGCTGGGCGATATGGCCCTGATTGGCCACTTAGACTTTGCCCGGCTGATGGACCGGGCGATTCGTCGGGCCTCGCTGCCCATTGCCTTTACCGGCGGCTACCATCCGGGGCCGCGAATTTCTCCAGCGAATGCGCTGCCTTTAGGCATGACCAGCACCGGGGAAATCATCGATTTTGAGCTGACGGAAGTGGTTGATCCCGCTGACTTTGAGGCGCGATTGCAGGCCCAGCTGCCTGAAAACGCACCGATTTATCAGACTACCGCCATCTCTCTACAGCTGCCTTCTGCCACCAAGTGTCTAGATCAAGCTGAGTATTTACTGGCCGTGAATATTGAGGCAGGTGAGGGCGACTGGGAGAGCTGGGTGCAGCAGGTGCTGGCGGCTGAACAAATGATGCAGACCAAAACCACCAAGTCGGGCAAGACTAAAGAAGTAGATTTGAGATCGCGTCTCCTTACCCTCTCTATTGCTGATGCCGACTCTCTAGTTGAGCTGCCGTTAGCCGTGCGCGATCGCCTGACCTTCCATGAGCAAACCGGGCAGGTGGCGCTCCGCTATACAGGCAGCTGCCGTAACGATGGCACTTTGCTGCGGCCTCAGGCGGTTGTCAGTATGTTGGAGTCGGTCAGCGGCCAGACGCTGGTGCTAGGCCACGTCCATCGCGTTCAGCTCATTTTGAGTGAGCCATAGCCAATTCAGGGGGCGGACTCAGCTGTGGACGAGTGCAGGCCGCTAGGTCACAATAAAATGAGAGCACTATCGGTTTTAACGGCAACTAATGGCTGAGTCTCTTTTAATTAAAATAGTTGGCGCTGTGCTCGCAGCAGTGGCGCTCGGAGGGCTGTCTGGCCCGGCGGCAAGGGCTCAGCCCGGCGCGATCCAGAGCCAGCTATCGGATTTAGACCAGTTTCCGCTGTCGTTGTCCGCCGCTCAGGGGACCATTGTCGCGGCGGATGATCGGCTCTCACCCGTTCGGTTTAGCCAGCCGAGCCTGTCGTGGATTCGAGATCAGGTGGGCGATCGCTATGGCAGCGATCGCCTGGTCGAGCACTGGCGAGCCTACCGCGTTGAGGGTGGCCCCAACTACGTCGATATTATTGTCAACGAGCAAATCTGGAGTTTGCTTAACTACTTTGAGCGCTATGCGTTTGTTTTGCAGTTTGGCACAGCTGCCGAAGACAATGGCTACAGCGTCCGGGTCTTTCACACGGGCGATGTCGCTGCCGTCAATGACATTAGGGCGTCTAGAGTGCGCAGTCGGGCGGGCGGAGTTTTGCGGGGCGGGCACTTTTGCGACTTTAGCCAGGTGGCGCTGCCGCCCAGCCCATCAGCAGAGGCAAAACTCCCCTGCACGATAGTACTAGACGACTCCAGCAGCAGCCGTATCCGCAGACCTGCCCTTTAATCTATGCAATTTTAATCTGTAGATTGATCTCGATTAGCCTGCTCTCAGCTGCTGCCACAGCTCAAGGTACGCGGTCTGCATAGCGGGGGGCAGCGGCAGCAGCGGCTCACTCTTTTGGATGGCGGCTATCGACAAATCGCTGTTTTTTAGAGAATCGGGCAGGCTAGCGTCTGCACTCAGAAAAATGGGAGACAGCCCCTTTCCAGCGATGGAAATTTGAGTGGCTGGCCCAGTCTGCCAGCAAAATGCTATCCATTTCTTGGCGGCAGCGCTCATTTCTGCGCCTTTGGGTCGCACCCACATATCTGCAGACAGCAGTGATCCCTCAGCTGGAACGACTGCTCTTAGATCGCGGTATCGCTTTAGCGCTGCAATCACATCGCCCGACCAGGCTACCGCTGCTGTGACATCTTCATTTACCAGCGCTTTGAGTGAGGTGCTGGAGTCGTAGGTTCTTACCTGCCGGTTGAGCTGAGCAAACGGCTCGGCGAGTGAGTCGCTCAGCTGCGGGGTCAAGGCGCTGCCAGCAGCGCCTTCAAAACTGGGATTAAAGCTGCCGGTCTGCATTTTTTGCAGCAGGCCGATGACGATGCGGGGATGGTCGGGTAGCGCTAGCTGATGGCGCAGCTGAGGTTGCAGTAAGTCGCTCCAGGCTTTAAAGGGCGGGCTTGCCTGAGGAAACTGGTTCTGCCGGTAGACAATCACCAGGGTTTGCACTTTGTAGGGGGCAGCCCACACTGAGGTAGGCTGACTGTCGTTACCTGGGTCGTTACCTGGGTTGTCACCTGGGTCGCGCCCTGAATCGCGCTTAACAAACTGCTGCCAGGCTACCGGCAGCTTTGCTAAGGTCTCAGCGGGCAGGTCTAAGGGTTCGATCAGGTCTTGGGCGATCGCGCTGGTCAACCAATAGTCACCGAGGCTAGCCAAATGATCGGCAGCTGGGCCTGCTTCGGCCTGGGCCCAAGGCAAAAAGCGCCGCAGCGAAAAGGCGGGCGTCTCTGGCGGCAGCTGCCAGCGCTGTAGCTGCTGAAACACCGTCTCTAGCTGAGAGGCCACCTGAAAATTGACCGGCTCTTCGGCCTGCTGGCGAAACTTTTTCAAGACTTCAGGCGGCACCGACCCCTCTAGCAGCGTCACTCGGAGGGCATTGGCAGCAGCTGACCCACAGCTCGTGAGCAAACTGCCAAGCGCCAGGCCAGCGGTGCCAAAAAGCAGCGTTCTTCGATTGATCATAAAGTGCCTGTTGTCTGTGCTCTGCGGCGATGATCCGGCTGACTAAGGTCTCCCATAGCCCCTCTATAACCGCAGTAAAGCGCAGCAGAGATGTCTCCCTCCTGCGCTTCAAGTTTAGCGCTTATAGAATTTTGAGCCCTGTTAACCCAGGTCTACAGAGACTTAGTCTTACCGGCTCCCCACTTGTCGCCCATAATCTTAGGCATCAGGAGGATGTGGCCAGAGATGGCTTCCAGGTCATCTTCAGTCAGGTTGCGCATTTTTGGATAGACATCGCTGCTTCTGGTACTCGGATGCAGCTCCGAAATTTCAACCAGGCCGTCGTAAGTCGTCGGGTTGTGCAAGTAGTCCACCAGGGCGGCCAGGTTATCCCGCGCGGGAAAAGCGCCCTCTAGCGACTCGGTATCCAGGCCAACGTTGGGGTTGGTCTTGGTAATGCCCGAATTGTGACAGGTCGCACAGGCAACGTTAAATTTGCGGCGACCTCGGAGAAACTTCTCTGTCGAAAGGGCTACCGTTCCCCCCTGGTCATTGGCTTTGATTGTCCGGGTTGAAACATCTAGCTCAGCGGCGATCGCAGCCCCTGCAAACAGCCCAGCGCCCAACACTCCAGACACAAAAATCACAGCCGCCACCACCAGCCCAGTGCATCTCTTAAATAAATCT
>JBBSNR010000342.1:0-3764 GCA_038260635.1 Phormidesmidales cyanobacterium | reverse complement strand
CTTCTGACGAGCGCTCTGGCCGGGCGGGACTGCCGTTTGAACCCAAAGCAACCGCCAAATCTGCTGAGCGCAGCGCAGTATCGGCTAGGGCTCAGGCCAAAGCGGATGAAATTCGGGCCAGCAGACGGCAGCGATCGCCCGAACAGCGCTCCGGAAAAGCCGCCTCGTCAAGCCGCCGTGACCGCTCAGCCGACGACACCTCCATTCCCCCTGAGGTGAGTCGCCGCATGGTGCGCCGCATGGCCGTCTTTTCAGGCTCCCCTATCGCGCTAGGCGTCGGCGTTTTCTTCCTGGCATATTATCTGCTGAGCCATGATATTTTGGAGCTGCCGACGGTGGCCGTGCTGCTGGTAACCATGGGCTGCTTTGGCCTAGGCGTGCTGGGTCTCACTTATGGCGTACTATCTGCCTCCTGGGACGAAGACCCCGGCAGCTTGATTGGTCTGAGCGAATTTAAGCTCAACTTTGGCCGCGCTCGCGATATTTGGCGGGCCTCTAAAGCGTCTAAGACTTAATTCATGACAGGGTTTTCGCTACTTTAAACCCGACTGAGCGACTCGTATTTCCTGCGCTCGCAAGTAGAGTTCTGCCCATTTGCTGGTGACCTGCTTTTGGGTGAGCTTGCAGGATTTGGCGATCGCCTCCACACTGTGACCGTCTCTAAAGTCAGTCAGTATCTGCTGCTGATCGCCCGTCAGGTCTTGCCAAAAGCTATTCCACTCAGTCGGCGTCAGGCCAAAATTGTGCTGCTGTAGCGACGTTTTTAGCCAGCCAAATACCAGATCGGGCTGTTCTTTGAGCGTAAAAATGCGGATGGCGTGATAGCTTACTTTTTCCCGCAGCCGGTAGGCTTCTCGCACGCTCAGGCCAAGCTGCTGAGAAATGCTGTCCTGGGCGTAGCCACGCAGATGTAAGTCGAGCCACTGCGCTGCTGTTTCGCCTAGCGTCTCTTTAAGGTAGCCGGCAAACTGCTGTCTGACCCGCTGGCGAGCGGCCTGCTGTTCTTCAAATTCTTTTTGCACCTGGTAGCGGTCCAGCGCTTCAAAGTCCAATAGGCTGAGAGTGCCGTCTGCTTCATCGGTGCCAATTTCTTCCGAAATCAGCTGAATCAGTTCGGCGCTGGGCACCTGAGTCATGCCCCCGCGCTGTGATCGCCGCAAATAGTTGACAAACCGGTAAACCAGCAGCGGCTGATTGCGAATGGGCCGCATACAGTATTCTTCAATGGTGGCCAAAATCAGCAGATTGCGCAGGCTGGTCCGCGAGGTGCACTGCCCAATCCACTGAGTTTGCTGTTGCATATGGCGATCGCTTTGCAGCATCTCTTGAATCACCTCTTGCAGCACATCCTTTACGGCCCGCTGGCGATCGCGGCTGAGGGCAATCCAGGTGCGAACTTTACTGCGAATGAGAAAAAGGCCCCCCAGCTTTTGCAACAGCTTTTTGTAGGCCCGCTCAGGCGAAAGCCCCCAGTAGCGCGAGATCAAAATTCGGTAGCGATAGTCCATCGCCTGCTGAGCCAGCTTGACATCAGCTGCGCTCATCGTTTCAAAGCGCTCCGGGTCGCCCACCAGCCAACGGACGATAGCCGCGTGAGTAGCCTGCGGCTGATCGGGCAGCGCCGCTTGCAGCTGGTCGTGCCACAGCGCAGTAATCTCATCTAACGATGTTGTCACCTGTGTTTGCCCTGGCGCTTCTTTTGAAGTGTTTTCGGGGGTGTTTGGGGAGGTGTTTTCGGGAGTACTTTCTGCGATGTTCTCTACGGTGGAGAGGCGCTCTAACGAATCGCTCATAGTCGCTGCAACTTTGGCACCAGGATCACGCCTACTCTAACCCATCCACGAAGCCTCCGAAGCGCCTTTCACTAAAGGCATAGATGTGTACCGGCACGGGTGGCTACACTTCATCGTTTTTTCACAAAACTGGGTTTATTGGGGCAGCGCAAACAAAAACTGCCGATAAGCTTATGCCTATGTGCATAGAAAATTGGGGCACTTGCTAGGGTTCTGTGTAGTCTACATAAGTGGATGCACTTACCTGATTTGCCTTCTTCTTATATGACCCATTTATCTACCCACTCACTTTTTAAGCGGACTCTTGATATCGTTGGGGCACTGGTCGGGCTGGCCATCTTAGGCGTTTTGCTGGTGCCGATTGCGATCGCCATTCGCCTCGATTCAACCGGGCCTATCTTTTACTCTCAAGAGCGATTTGGTTTGGAGGGTCGGCCTTTTCGCATTTGGAAATTTCGCTCTATGGTGACCAACGCCGATGAGCTCAAAGCCACTATTCTCAACGAAGCTCAGGGCCTGATTTTTAAGAACGCTGAAGATCCGCGAGTGACCCGTGTAGGGCGCTTTTTAAGAAAAACCAGCCTGGATGAGCTGCCTCAGTTTTGGAACGTGCTGAAGGGGGATATGAGCCTGGTAGGAACTCGCCCGCCGACTGGCGATGAGGTGCAGCACTACAGCGATCGCCACTGGCAGCGCCTGAACGTGCGCCCTGGGCTGACGGGTCAATGGCAAGTCAGCGGTCGCTCAGCGATTAAAGACTTTGAAGAAATCGTGGCGCTAGATCTGCACTATCAGCAACACTGGAGCCCAATTTACGACGTTAAGCTGCTGTTCCTGACGGTCATCGCGCTGCTCTCTAGGCGGTCGGGCGCTTACTGAGCGTCAAGCCCCTGATCTGTGGGCTGAGCTATAAGTAGCTACGAGTGGCCCAGCCAGCGGGCCACATCTTTGGCATGGTAGGTCAAGATCGAGTCTGCGCCTGAGCGCTTAAAGCCCATCATGGTTTCCATCACCACTTTTTCTTCATCGATCCAGCCGTTGAGAGCGGCGGCTTTGACCATAGAATATTCGCCAGAGACGTTGTAGGCGGCTACCGGCAGGTGTGTGGCTTCCTTGACGCGCCAGATAATGTCCATATAGGCCAGGGCAGGCTTCACCATTAGCATGTCTGCGCCCTCGGCAATATCTAGCTCAATTTCTTTGAGGGCTTCGGTGCCGTTGGCCGGATCCATTTGGTAGGTGCGGCGATCGCCAAACTGAGGAGCCGACTCAGCCGCATCGCGAAACGGGCCGTAGTAGGCAGAGGAATATTTTGCCGCGTAAGAGAGCACCGGAATATCCTCAAAGCCGCCTTCATCGAGCCCGGCGCGAATCGCCCGTACAAAGCCATCCATCATCCCGGAAGGGGCAATAATATCGGCCCCGGCGTTGGCTTGAGAAACGGCAGTTTTTTTCAGCAGTTCTAGCGTCGGGTCGTTGAGCACTCGGCCTGAAAGATCGCCGACTTCTAAGTAGCCGCAGTGACCGTGGCTGGTGTACTCACACAGGCAGGTATCGACAATTACCAACAGGTCAGGCACTGCTTTTTTGATCGCTTCGGATGCTTTTTGCACAATGCCGTGATCGTGCCATGCGCCCGTCGCCTCAGTATCTTTTTCGGCGGGAATGCCGAACAAAATTACCGCTGGAATGCCCAGACCGTAGACTTCTTTGGCTTCTTCGACAATTTTGTCTACAGAGAGCTGATACACTCCCGGCATCGACTTCACTTCCTGCGAGAAGGCATTACCAGGAACGGCAAACAGCGGATAAACCAGATCGCTCGTTGTAACGATGTTTTCTCTCACCATGCGGCGGAGATTTTCGTGCGATCTCAAACGACGGGGGCGGTGGGTCGGAAACATAGGGGCTTTCTCAGCGTGTCTAAAAGGTATCTAAGCTAGTAAAAATCAAGCCAGTAGAGATCAAGTG
>JBBSNR010000341.1:0-3800 GCA_038260635.1 Phormidesmidales cyanobacterium | reverse complement strand
TTTTGGCTGTCGTTTATTCCTCTGTTTGGCGGGCTGGCCATCGTCCGCGAGGGCAATCGCCTCAGTGACACCCAGTTTACTCAGCTGGGCTGGGCAGTTTTCGCCCTGTCGCTAGCTTTAGCGGTCGCCGATGGGTTGGCGCTGGCCTGGCTTTTACAGATCGCGCTGGCAATTTGGTTCAGATCAAAATATGCCAAAGCCCCTGCTACACCTTTAGCACAGATCGATTTTAACAGCTGCTCTAAGCACGATCTGGTACGGGCGTTGGATCTGCCTATTGTCTATGCTAACGACATCGACCTGCTGAGAAACGAAGGTTACTGCTTTACCCACGCCGAAGAACTCACAGAGATTGTAGGCATACCAGAAGAGCAGGTGGCCCGGATTGCCCCTCGTCTGATTTTTGCTTACCATACTGCTCGCGACGGGGCAGGCTCCTGGCGGCGAGTGAATTTTCTCTCTGTTAGTGAGATGCAGCGGTTGGGGCTGGATGAGGCGATCGCTCAACGAATCATCGAAGAGAGACAGCGAGGAGACTATCGATCAGCCATAGATATCAAAAGACGCACTGGTCTACCTTTTCGTGCCTATAAAAAGCTGTTGTAAGCCTGTCACCATGAAGCAAATACGTTTGAACAAAAAGAATGTTGCTCTGCTGTTAGTCAGCCTGGTCTTATTCTCTCAGGTCTCTCATACAGACTGGCCCTATCTGGCAAGAGAGTACGTGGTTTTATTAGTGATTCAACTATACTTTTTTACCACCTATCTGATCATTCCCAAGCTCAAAGAGAAGCAACTCAAAGACAGCCCGCTCAAAGATCTGTAGCTCACTAGCGCATAAATTCGTGCAAAAATCGGGCGCAAGGTGAGAAAATCACTAGCGAAGCGATGCCGACGGAGCCAATAGCCAGTGACCAATCTCAGCGTAAATCTCAACAAAGTCGCCATGCTGCGCAATGCCAGACCGCTGGCGATTCCTAGCGTCGTGAAAATGGGCGAAATCAGCATTGCCGCTGGGGCCCACGGCCTCACCGTACATCCTCGCCCCGACGAACGCCACATTCGCCGCAGCGACGTTTACGAACTGGCTGAAATGCTCAAAAGCCATCCGACTATCGAGTACAACATTGAGGGCAACCCGTTTGAGCCGCCTTTTATGGAAATCATTCGTGACGTGCGGCCCGACCAGTGCACGCTAGTGCCAGATGATCCTAATCAAAACACTTCTGACCACGGCTGGAATGTAGCCGAAAATGCTGGGCGGCTAGAGGGGATTATTAGCGAGCTAAACGAGCTGGGCTGTCGGGTGAGCTTGTTTATGGATCCAGACATTGAACAGATTAAGCGGGTGCCTGAGCTGGGGTGCAGCCGCATCGAGCTGTATACAGAGCCCTATGCTACAGCGTACCGGGAAGGGCAGGGCGAAAAGAGTTTTGCAATTTACGAGCGAGCGGCCAAGTATGCACAAGACTTGGGCATTGGCGTGAATGGCGGTCACGATCTGAACTTGGAGAACTTGCCGAAGTTCAGAGAGATTCCGAATTTGCTAGAGGTGTCCATTGGCCATGCGCTGACGGCGGATGCGCTGGAGATGGGTTTTGCGGGTGCGGTGGAAGCCTATTTGCAAGCGTTGGAGGGTAGCTCCTTTTAAATCACTTGCTCACTCTCTTTATCGAACAGATGAAAGCGGGTGAGGTCGAACTGGAGATCTAGCGTCTCGCCAGCGGTGATTTTGGCCCGAGGATCTACGCGAGCAATGAACTCAGTGTCATTGGGCAGTGTGAAGTAGACAATCTCTTCGTGGCCCATCAGCTCTACGACGGAGGCGGTTGCTTTGACGCTAACCGGCTCAATGCCGGGGGGCACATACTGAGGGTGATAAATCCCTTCTGGGCGGATGCCAAAGATCACCGGGCGACCGATGAATTCGCGGTAGCGCTGCTGCCGGTCAGTCGGAACCGGGACGGTCAGGCTACCATCGGTTTTGATCGCAGGGACGCCGTTTTGCTCAATCAGCTGCGCCTCAAAGAAGTTCATAGAGGGGCTACCGAGAAAGCCTGCCACGAAAATGTTGTTGGGATGGTCGTATACGTTTTGCGGCGTGTCAATCTGTTGCAGAATGCCTTTGTTCATCACAGCGATGCGGGTGCCCATAGTCATGGCTTCTGCCTGGTCGTGGGTGACATAGACAAAAGTAGTGCCCACTTTTTTGTGGAGCTGGCTGAGTTCGGCGCGGGCCTGTACGCGCAGCTTGGCATCGAGGTTAGAGAGCGGTTCATCCATCAGGAAGACGGCAGGCGATCGCACAATTGCCCGCCCTAGTGCCACCCGCTGCCGTTGCCCGCCCGACAGCTGCTTCGGCTTACGATCCAACAGCTGCTCAATGCCGAGCTGCTTGGCCGCATCTTCGACTCGCTTTCTAATCTCTTTTTTATTGATGCCCTTAAGATCCAGGCTAAAGCCCATATTGTCGGCTACGGTCATGTGCGGATAGAGCGCGTAAGACTGAAAGACCATGGCAATATCGCGGTCTTTGGGCGTCACATTATTCACCCGCTGCCCGTCAATATAAATGCTGCCGTCGCTGATATCTTCCAGGCCAGCGAGCATTCGCAGCGAGGTCGTTTTACCACAGCCCGAAGGCCCAACCAGAACTAAAAATTCCTTATCTTCCAGTTCAATGCTGAGATCTTTGACGGCGACGTAGCCGTTTTCATACTGCTTGGTGACTTTTTCAAAAACGACGCTAGACATGATGAGTTTCCAAAAGATCAACAGGTTTAGAAGAGAATTACGGACTATCCATCGCGGACTATCCTTTAACAGAGCCCGCTAATAGCCCGCGTACAAAGTAGCGCTGCAAGGCAAAAAAGACGGCCATCGGCACCAGCATAGAGATAAATGCGCCCGCCGTGAGTAGATACCAGTCCTGACCGCGATCGCCCACAATATTCCGCAGCACCAGCGTCACCGGAGCTACATCCTGATTGCCGCCCAGATATACCAGGGCCACGAGTAAATCATTCCACACCCAGAGGAACTGAAAGACGGCAAAGGAGGCGATCGCTGGCATACTCAGCGGCACAATCACTCGCGTAAACGTCTTCAGATGAGACGCGCCATCGACCGCCGCCGCCTCAATCAGGTCGCGGGGCAGTGAGCCAATGTAGTTTCGCAGCAGATAGACGCCCAGTGGCAGGCCGTAGGCGCTGTGGGCTAGCCAAACTGCTAAAAAGGTGCCCGATATGCCCAGCGCGGTGTAAGCTCGCAAAATTGGGATCAGCGTCATTTGCAGCGGCACCACTAGCAGCGCCACGGTGACAATAAAAATCGCCTGACGACCGGGAAACTCCATCCAGGCTAGCGCGTAGGCGGCGAAAGTGGCGATCGCAATCGGAATCACCGTCGCCGGTACCGAAATCACCAGACTATTGAGGAAAGCCTGACCCATGCCCTGGTCAAAAAGCACGGTACTGTAGTTTTCTAGCGTAAACTGCGTGAACTCAAAGGGGTTGACAAACACAGTCCACCAGCCGCTGTTAACCAGATCATCAGCGGGCCGAAAAGAGCTGATCAGTAGGCCTAGCGTCGGCAGCGTCCAGAGAATGGCGATCGCTACCACCGCAATATGCACCGGCGCTTTGGCAATGATCCGCTCAAACTTAGACTTTTCTTTGCGCTTGGCCACATAGTCCGGTTGTGGGTCGGGCTGCGGTCGCTGGGGTGCGGGCGGCTGAGGCTGGGCGACGGTCATCGGTTAAGCTCCTGTTGGCGAAAGCGGCGAATATTGGCGACCATCA
>JBBSNR010000340.1:0-3816 GCA_038260635.1 Phormidesmidales cyanobacterium | reverse complement strand
TTAACGACCCTGCCGCCGTCAAAACAGCCGATTGGCCTCGCACTTTTTGGCATTACCGCGACATTTGCGCCGACGATTGGCCCAACGATTGGCGGCTGGCTCACCGACAACTTTAGCTGGCACTACATCTTTTATCTCAACTTAGTTCCAGGACTGTTGTTGATAGCGGGCGTTTGGTATGCGCTTCCTCAGGGGCCGATCCAGCTAAATTTGCTGAAGAAGGGAGACTGGTACGGCATTGCTGCTATGGCAATTGGGCTGGGATCGCTGACGGTTGTTTTGGAAGAGGGCAATCGTAAAGATTGGTTTGGCTCTGAGGAAATCGTGCGACTGTCTATAGTCGCTGCGATCGCCCTCTCCCTTTTCCTATACATCGAATTCACTCGCAGGCAGCCGTTTATCAACTTAAGGTTGCTCTGGCAGCGTAATTTTGGGCTCTCTGTGATTGTCACCTTAGCCTTGGGCTTGGGCCTGTACGGTTCAGTGTTCATTCTGCCGCTGTTTTTAACGCAAATTCAGGGATACGACGCCACCAAGATCGGCCTGACCATTATGTGGGCCGGACTGCCTCAGCTGGCGATAACGCCCTTCATCCCGTTCCTGATGAAGAAGTTTGACCTGCGATTTCTTACCGCTGTGGGCTTAGCTTTATTCGCCGTGAGCTGCTTCATGAACTCTACGCTGACGGAAAACACCGGTACCGTGCAGCTCATTCCCTCACAGGTTGTCCGCGCGATGGGCCAGCCGCTGATCCTGACGCCGCTTTCGAGTATCGCCACCGCAGGCATTGCGGCTAAGCAAGTAGGCTCCGCGTCGGCTTTGTTCAACATGGCGCGAAACTTAGGGGGCTCTACCGGAATTGCCGCCCTCTCTACCCTCCTTTCTCGCCGCGAGCAGCTCCATTCCAATCGTTTGGGCGAGGCAATCTCGCTTTACAATCCACTAGCTCGGCAGCGGATCGAACAACTGACTCAGAGTTTTGCGAGTAAAGGGAGTTTTCCAGGGCAGGCTCACGATCAGGTGATCGCCGCGATTGATCTGGCCGTTCGCAAACAAGCCACCATTATGGCTTACAACGACTGTTTTTACTTCATGGGATGGGCCCTGATGGTGAGCGCGGTCCTGATACTCTTCTTCAAGCAGGCAAAGCCAAAAGGTGGCCCAGCAGGCCACTAAACGACTAGCGTCAGGCGTCGCCAGGTTTTGTTCACGAGTCTGGTCGGTTCGGATCTTCGCTCACCTGTACAATTAGCTTGCCAAAGTTGTCTCCTTTTAGCTGATTCATGAAGGCTTCCGGGGCATTCTCTAAACCCCGAACGATATCTTCTTTGTATTGGAGCTTGCCATCGCGTATCCACTGAGAGACTTCTTTCACAAAGTTCTCGTATCGGTCTTGATAGTCACCGACTAAGAAGCCTTTAATCAGTGCCCGCTTAACCAGTAGCGGCATCAGGTTTGGGCCAGGTGGTATCTCGGTCGCATTGTACTGAGAAATTAATCCGACTAGAGGAATGCGTGCGCCCAAGTTAATGAGCTGCAAAACGGCTTCTAATATGGGGCCTGCGGTATTGTCGTAGTACACGTCAATGCCGTCTGGACAGGCAGCTTTGAGCGCGTCTAAAAGGTTCTGGGTTTTGCGATTAATCGCTTCGTCATAGCCCAATTCTTTGACAATGTAGTCGCATTTGGCAGCGCTGCCCACCACGCCCACCACGCGGCAGCCCTTTAACTTGGCAATTTGACCGACAACAGAACCGACAGCCCCTGATGCGGCAGAGACCACGACTGTTTCGCCTGCTTTTGGCTGGCCGATATCGAGCAGGGCGCAGTAAGCGGTTTGACCGGGCATTCCTAAAATGCCCAGGTAGTAAGAGAGCGGAATGGCAGCTTTGGGATCGAGCTTCTGAACGGTTTTGCCGGGTGCTACTGCGTAGGTTTGCCAGCCGCCGTAGCTCAAAACAAAGTCTCCTGCGGCAAAATCAGGATGGTTGGATTGTTCTACCTGTCCGACGGTGGCCCCCACAATCACTGAGCCTAATTCAATCGGGTCAGCATAGGATTCGCGATCGCTCATTCGCCCCCTCATATAGGGATCGAGCGACAGATAGACCGTCCGAATCAGCAGTTCATCTTTGCCTGGCGTCGGAACGTCGGTTTGAGTAAATGCAAAATTGCTGGCAGCAGGCGCACCCTTAGGCCGACTTTTGAGTAGTACTTGTGAGTTTTTGGCCTGTGAGTTTTTGGCAGTGCTCATATTGGGGCTATTTTAGCTTAGCGCTCAACAGTAAGCGACCTTAGGCAATCAGAAACTCTATCTGTGGGTACAAATAACCAGACCATCACTGCCACCCGTCACTGCCATGAGTGGTCAGGTCAATGGCATACATTTTCCCACCAGCGGCGACGAACAAGCGATTTCTCTCTTTCCCCCCAAAAGTAAGATTTGCACAGATTTCAGGGATAAATATTTTTCCTAAGTGCGCCGAATCAGGCGCATAAATTTGAACGCTATCGGCAGAACTAGAGAAAAGATTGCCCTTTGCATCGACACAGAGGCCATCTGGCTGACCTGGATCGACGACAGTAAATATTCTGCCATTGACCGCCCGCCGTCCGTCTACTACCTCGTATATACGAATGTCGTGATAGAGGCCAGGGTCTTCAAAGGCGGAAGTATCCGAGACGTACAAATGGCGCTCATCTGGGCTGAAGACTAGGCCATTGGGCCGAGTCATCTCGGTAATGACGGCTTCGATTTCGCCCGAGGCCGGATCGAACCGGTAGACGTAGCTGCCGGGCTGTTCTTGCTCGCCGCCGCACCCCTGGTTTGCCTGCGTTAAGCCAAAGGGCGGATCGGTGAACCAGAGCGTGCCATCGCTTTTGACGGTGATATCGTTAGGACTGTTGAGGCGCTTGCCCTGATAGCGATCTGCGAGAATGCGCCATTCGCCGTCGTGATCCTGGCGGATGATGGCCCGGTTGCCGTGAGAGCAGGCAACAATGCGACCTTCATGGTCGAGCGCATTGCCGTTTTGGTAGCAGGATGGTTCTCGCACGGTGCTGATTTGCCCGTTGTGCCAGCGGAGCAGGCGATCGCCACTCACATCGCTCCACACTAAGCTATCGTCTGCGGGAATGTACACTGGGCCTTCATTGTGACAATCTTCGCTGGCTAAAGTCATTAGCAGCGCGGTTTCAGGAACAAGATCTCTGAAGCGAGGATCTTGGATCTTTACTTTGAGAGGGGAGGGCTCAGATTTCATTCAATTTACCTCGGGTGTAACTGGTCTGGCGATCGCCTGTGCCATCAGGAATGAATGTATTGACTTTAGGCAGTTATGGAAAGGATAGAGGCTGAAGGCTTCATGCGACAAATCGTTTGTCGGTCAATAGATGTAGGTCAATAGAATGATGTTCGCTGTGCCTGTAGAGCGATAGGATTTAGAAATCTACCATTTTGCTGTTGTGTAGTAGGAAAAGATTGTGATGATTTTTGGAGCTATTTTAAGAAAAGTAGGAATTGCCAGTTCGCTGTGCGGCGCGCTAGTGCTAGCGAGCGTTCCTTTGATTCAGAGCGCTGCTGCTCAGACGGCGGATGGACTGAGTGAGAGTGATCGCGCCGCTCGATTGAGAGCGTTACAGTCAACGATTCCAAACAGAGAGATAGTCCCCTCGGGCCAGTCTCAGCCATCGGTAATGCCGAGCAATTCGCTCGAATTGAGCACGCCACCGCTACCAGAAGATCAGGATATCGCGATCGCCGCAGCCACGCCTGTCAACAACCAGCTATCTATCAATCTAGTTAATAATACAGGC
>JBBSNR010000339.1:0-3827 GCA_038260635.1 Phormidesmidales cyanobacterium | reverse complement strand
GACTTTTTCCTCTGAGCCATCCTCATGCTTGAAGTGCACCCGAAAGTCTTGCATAAATTCGTAGGCCACCACAGTATCGGGCGACCGGCTTGTCGTATCTAAAAACTTCTGCAAGCCCGCACGGGTCACGTTGTCCACACAAGGCATCCCCAGCACATATAGCTTTTCTAAACCCAGCTTATCCTGCACCGATCGCAGCGCCTGAATCTGACAGCCCACACCAATCACTAGCAGCCGCTTCATCCCCGACTGCTCCACCTGATCGAGTACAGAAAGATTCGGCGAAAGCGTAGGCTTATTCACCCGCGCCGCCAAAATATCTGCTGGCGTGCGCGCAATTACCGGCATCGGCTGAAAGCGGTCATCTTCAGTATGCTGCACGCACACGACGCCCTCGACCAACCCCCGGTTCAACATTTCAATCGCCAGCGCACTGACGATCCCCGTCCACTGCGCCCCATCAATTGGGGTCAGCTTACGTGCAGCCACCATCTGCTGCTGCACACCAAAATACAGCTCATCCTCATTGTCCAAATCGCGACTGCGCCCATGATTAGCCGCTTCCAGATCGCTCACCTGCTGATTCAAAAAAGCACAGGCATCTTTAACATAGTGAATATAAGTGGTGTCGCATAAGCCGCACTCACTGCACAGCTCCTTGGCAGGCTTGGCCGCACCGGGCTTGAGGGGTCTTGCCTTAGTATGGGCTTTGTCATGGGGCTGGGCTAGAGTCATGGATTTAAGGCGGTTCCTAAAGCAATGTAAGAGGATGTTTGAAAAGTATAGAGTGGACCATTAATTTCAAATAGGCTAAACCAGGTTTGGCGGCTTTCGCTCATTTGATTTGAGCAGCATAGAAGTTCAATGGGTGGCGAAAGCCACTTTTCAAACATCCTCTAACCAGGATTTAACTTATGATCAAAGGTAGCGCACCGCCCTATCAGATCTATCGTCAAACGGGCCTTTTGTAATCTTTTGAATCGCTTCACCCATGCCCGAAGGCCCCGAAATCCGCATCGCCGCCGACAAAATCGAAAAAGCCATTTGTCCCTATCCCACCACGGAAATCTTCTTTGCCTTTGAACATCTCAAGCCCTTTGAGGCTGACCTGACTGGTTGCCGGGTAACTCAGGTAGAAACGCGCGGCAAGGCCATGCTCACCCATTTTGACAATGGTCTGAGCGTGTATAGCCATAATCAGCTATACGGCAAATGGATGGTCCGTAAAGCTCACGATTTGCCCGAAACCAACCGACAGCTCCGCTTTGCCATTCACAACACCAAAAAGTCCGCTCTTCTCTACAGCGCCTCAGACATTCAAATTCTCAGCAGTCCTACCGAGATCGAAACTCATCCGTTTTTGAGCAAGCTAGGGCCAGATGTGCTGAGCCCATCGCTCAAACCTGAGCGCCTGCAAGCCGATCTGAAGTCTAAAAAGCACTCCCGTCGGCGCTTAGCAACGCTCTATCTCGACCAGCATTTTCTAGCGGGTATTGGCAACTACCTGCGTAGCGAAATCTTGTTTGTCGCCAAACTCCATCCCTCGCTACGCCCTACGGACTGCACTGATGAGCAGCTGTTCGCACTGGCCGAGGCCTCTATCGCCGTCGCCTATCAGTCCTATAGATACAAAGGCATCACCCATGATTTGGATACAGCTAATCAGCTCAAAGCAGCCGGTTACTCCTACAGCGAATACCGCTACTGGGTGTTTGGCCGTACCGACAAGCCCTGCTACGTATGCGCCACTCCCATTGTCAAAGAGAGTGCCAGCAATCGACGAATTTACTACTGCCCGCAGTGTCAGCCCCCTCAATGACAGACAATCTGATCGCTGTTCGTTCTATTACTTTTTGTAACAAAAATGATTTTTGAGGGAAACATGAGACCTGCGATATTAGACCTATGACAGCGTAGTTTCTATCATGATAGGCAGGAGAGTGCCCTGGAGCTAAACCGATGCGCATACTGCTAGTCGATGATGACGCAGCCCTGATGGAATCTTTGGCGGAGCGTTTGATCCAGCAGCGCTATGCGGTGGATATTGCGGTGGACGGCAGCAGCGCACAGTCCTATGTCGATTTGTTTAACTACGATCTGGTTGTGCTGGACTTAATGCTGCCTGATGGCGACGGTATTCAGTTTTGTCAGCAGTTTCGGCAGGGCGGCTATGCCAACCCGTTGATGATGCTCACCGCTAAAGAGCGGACTGCCGAAAAGGTCAGGGCGCTGGATGCGGGGGCAGATGACTATGTTGTCAAACCCTTTGATTTTGATGAGCTGTGCGCTCGCATCAGGGCGTTGCTGCGCCGTGATGCCCAGGGACTGCCGCCGGTTTTGCAGTGGGGACCGCTAACCCTAGATCCGAGTACCTGCGAGACAACTTTTCAGCAGCAGCCGATTCGCCTGACGCCCAAAGAATTTTCGATGATGGAGCTATTCTTACGCCATCCTCATCGGGTTTACAGCTTAGGGGCCATTATTGACGATCTTTGGTCATTTGAAGATTCACCGGGAGAAGATGCGATTCGCACCCATATTAAGGGACTCAGGCGTAAGCTACAGACTGCCGGAGCGCCCAAAGATTTGATCAAAACCGTATACGGGCTGGGATACCGGCTCAATCAGGAGATTGACTGGACTAGAGAGGACGACCCGGTGCTTGCGGCTGAAGCGGAGGGCGATGCCAGTGCACAGCTCATTTCACAGGCAATAGCCCAGTCTTGCAAGCGCTACCTCGGCAGTGCGAGCCAGAAAATTGCGGTCCTCGAAGCGGCAGCGCGATCGCTGAGCAGCGGTACGCTAGATCCAGAGTTACACTACGCCAGCCAAATCAATGCCCATCAGTTAGCGGGCTCCTTGGGCTGTTTTGGCTTGGCCGAAGGGTCGCAAATTGCTCGCCAAATAGAAACTCAGCTGCGGGCGATTGCGCTGTCTTCTACACAGCCTTCTACGCAGCCCGAACCGGCGATCGCCCCAGATCAGTCCTCCCCAGATCAGCCTTTACAGTGGGCGGTGCCGCTGCCAGAGAGCATTGCCCAGCTGGTAAAAGCACTGCGTGAGCGCGTTGATCAGGCCGCTGCCCAGGCCGCCGCTACCCAGGCAGTCTCAGCCTCGGTCTCGGCAGAAATGCCGCTGCTGCTGATTGTCAGTAGTGACGAAAATCTGACCGAGCAATTGGTTCAAGCTGCTGCCGTGGCCCATTTGCAAACTCAGGCGGTAGCTACCCTTGAGCAAGCAGAATATCTGTTAGACCCAGCCAATCGACCATCGCAGGTGACTGAAGCCAGCTACTGGTCAGATTCGATTTTGTATAACCCGGTGAGCAGCCTGGCCACCTGCGCTGCCGCTGCTGTCAGCGATCAGCCGGGCATGAGTGATGGGCGATCGCCCGATCTGCTCCTACTTGATATCCCCACGGATGCGACACCTTTCTCAGCGCTGCTCCAGCAGGTTAGACAAAACTACGCCACACCTGTTGTGGTACTGGAACGTGGGCTGACGCTAGCTAACCGGCTCAGATTGGTCGAGCAAGGTGTAGCGCTGGTGAGCGATCGCAGCGCCCCACCGCAGCAGATCATTGAGGCGGCGGCCAGTCTGCTCAAGGCCAACCGCCAGATTCGGATTGCGATCGCCGATGACGACCCTCAGATGCTAGCCTTGCTGAAAACTAGCCTGGAGCTCTGGGGCTTTCAGGTTCAAACCTTTGACAATGCCCTAGATCTGTGGCAGTGGCTAACCGCAGATGAGCCCTCAGATGATCTCCCAAAAGGCCCCCCAGATGAACCACAGACCACAGCACCTGCCGAGTCCAAGGTGGATATTCT
>JBBSNR010000338.1:0-3839 GCA_038260635.1 Phormidesmidales cyanobacterium | reverse complement strand
GACGACGATAGTTGTACTCGACTGGGGTAACCGATTCGTCCAGGGTGACATGGAAGTCGTAGTTGAAGTCGCTGCCAAAAGATGAGACCCACGGCAGGTTCCATCCGTGCTTGGCTTTGTATGGCTCAAGCTTGGCTAACGGTGTTCGAGAAACAAGCGCAAAAGTCGTGTCGCACTCCTTCAACAGAGACAGGTCGCCCAGCGCGTTGACAAAGCCTGTACAGCCGGGACAGCCCGCCTCCCGGTCGGGGGAAAACATAAAATGATAGATGATGAGCTGACGGCGATTCTCGAACAGGTCAAGCAGGCTGGTTGAACCTGTAGGGCTTTCAAAAACGTACTTTTTATTTAGCTTGACCATGGGTAGGCGGCGACGCTTGGCGTTGACGCGATCGCGCTCCTGAGTCAGTGCCTTCTCCTCCGCTAGCAGTGCTTTACGCTCGACGAGCCAGGTTTCTGGGGAGACAACCGGCGGATGCGCCAGGGTGCTAGTTTTCATAGTGCGTTCTCCTTAAAATGTGATTTGAAATGGTCACCTGTATTAAGTAGTCGTTCGGGGAAGGGGTAAATCGACAGGTGGAAAAATATTTTTTACCTCAGTTCGCGCAAGCGGTGTGCCAAAAAGCGTCGCTCCGGTTCTTGCTTTGCCAGGGCCAGGGCCTTTTGATAGGAAGCTTTGGCCTCAGCCACTTTACCCAGCCGCCGACACAGATCGGCCCGTGCCGCATGGGCCAGATGATAGTTGGCCAAATTGCCCTCCGATAAGATAGTGTCAATCAGGTTTAGTCCCGCTGCGGGGCCGTCACGCATAGCGATGGCTACCGCCCGATTCAGGTCAATAATGGGAGAAGGCTCTACCTGCTGGAGCAGGCTGTACAGGGCTACAATTTCTGACCAGTGGGTAGCCGCCGCATTGGGGGCTTCGGCATGAATGGATGCGATCGCTGCCTGAATTGTATACACACCAATTTGCCCTGAGGAAAACGCCTGCTGTACCAGCGCCTTGCCCTCTGCCATCTGGCCCGGATTCCAAAGAGAACGATCTTGGTCTTCGAGTAGGATCAGATCGCCTGTCGGGGAAGTGCGCGCGGTGCGCCGAGACTCTTGCAGTAGCATTAGCGCCAGCAGCCCCATCACTTCAGCCTCTGGTAACAACTCCCACAGCAGTCGCCCCAACCGAATCGCTTCACCCGAGAGGTCGGCCCGCGTCAGCGACATCCCAGATGAAACTGCATAACCTTCAGTAAACACCAGGTAAATCGTCTGAAGCATGGTGTCCAACCGCTCCGGCAGATCGGCTTTTGACGGCACCTGATAAGGAATCCCCGCCGTGCGAATCTTGGCTTTGGCCCGCACAATTCGCTGTGCCAGCGTAGAGGGCGCAATCAAAAAAGCGCTGGCAATTTCCTCAGTGGTAAGTCCGCAGATCTCTCGCAGGGTTAACGCCACCTGAGCCTCGGGCAACAGCGCCGGATGGCAGCAGGTGAACATCAATCGCAGGCGATCATCCTCAACGCAATCGTCATCTTTTACCGCGAGCGGGTCAGTTTCTGCGTCAACCTTGGAGGCCAGTTCTGAGAGAGAAGCATCAAAGCGAGTCCGCCGCCGCAGGGTGTCGATGGCTTTGAAACGCCCGGTAGATACCAGCCACGCGCGGGGATTCGCCGGAACACCCGCGCGTGGCCATTTCTCTGCCGCCGCCGCAAACGCATCCTGAAGCGCTTCTTCCGCCAAATCGAAGTCGCCCAAGAGACGAATCAGCGTCGCAAAAACACGACGTGACTCAGCCCGATAGATGACTTCTACTTGCGCCTGCTCAATAGCTTCTTCCATTCGTCAAATCGATAAACAGCTTGTTACAGAAATTTTGCCATCAAATATAAGACTATAATTTAGCTAAACTATAGTTCAAATGTACTCATTTTATTGAAAATCCTTAGACAGCGAAATCTATCTTAAAAACCTACTCAGGAAGAAAAATATCAGAACTACTTGCGATAGAATTCAGCATCCGAGAGAAACCCTGTCTCTGTGAGCAGTCGCTGTAGTTCTGCATGGCGAAGTTTCGTATCTTTCTTGTCATTTGTACACATACCAGCAAAGAAGTCTTGCATTAGGGTGATGAGACTGCGGTACTTTACGATGCTGTTGATGTAAAAATCATCCAAATTCATGAGCCCGTCAGCCTGTAGCTGCTCAATGTTGTCGAGCAGTATAGCTTGCGATTCATGGGGCTTTAAGCCCTCTTCGATGCCATATTTTTTCATGATTTTACATTTATTGCTTTCAGAACATGCCTCGTATGGCCATCGAATCAGGTGACCGAGATTGCGTAGGATTTCTCTGTAATCGTAGAATGTGTTTTGTTCAAAGAAAATATGTTCTTCTGCCGTTAGATCAAAGCTCTTGTCCAGTACTAGCCCAAAATCGGTCAGATATGTATGCTCACCGTCAGTGAGCGCATTATGAAAATGCGCGTCGAAATGGATAATTCCTTTTGATTGCAGAAAGGCAATCGTCGTGCGTAAGTCATCTAGAGATTGCTTAAGTTTGTCGGGATTTTTCCGCAGCCACGGTGCCAAAACATAAGGCATATGTTCTAAGAACAGAACTAATTCATAGCTGGCATTTGCTTTGTCTAGCATATACCTTCCGACATTCTCATTGCCGCCCCAATACTCCACATACGATTCAAGGCGGTCTCTGTCTACAGCCGTGCGTTGCCCAGAAAATGGCATAATCCGATAGTGATACATCAGCGGAAAAGTGGAAACTTCTCCTTCTAATAGCCAGTGGGTAGTTTTAATATGGGTTAGGATTTCACGGAAAACGCTAACTCCTAAAGACCCGACGCCATAGTTACAGGAGGTCGGCAAGTTATAAAGATTTTTAGTAGAGAACAGGTTTTCGTATTCAATGTCCGTTATCGGAAGGTGCTTCACGAATACTTTGAATGGTTCCAGATCTATACTGTGGTTTCTACGAAAATCTATGCCTGACTCAGTTCTATCGTATAGAGAGCGTAGCTGTGCGTCATTCAACTGAGCGAGTCGTGAACTCAGTCTGAAGTAGATTTTTCTCCAGATTTCTATAGTATTTTCAGGCATTTTCTTTCGCTCAGTTCCATCTACAGCTCGCTCAAGACATTCCTGACCACTCAGATCGGATCGTCATACTGGGGGCACCTCCTCTAATGTAGAGATCTAAACTGTAGAGATCTAATCGAAAGAGAGTTTAAGCGGTACTTTAAACATGTAAACGTTTTGTTACAAAATTTTGCCATCTTTATAAATTCTGACGCGATCATTTGTTCCATTATGACGAGTTCGGCTTATCATTTCACTAGCCAAAAGGATAGGCAAAAAAGATTCATCGTGGCCGACTCTCTTCTCATTACTAAGCTGCATGTTCCCTCAGGGCGATCGCCCCTCATCCAGCGCGATCGCCTGTTAGAAAAGCTCAATCAGGGTCTAACGCGCAAGCTGATTTTAATCTCAGCGGCGGCGGGCTTTGGCAAGACTACGGTTTTGAGCGCTTGGGCACAGAAAACGCAGCTGCCGGTTAGCTGGCTGGCTCTAGATCAGCGCGATAATGATGCAAAGCGCTTCTGGACATACGTTGTGGCTGCATTGCAGACCGTTGACAAAACGGTCGGGGAAGCCACGCTGTCCATTTTACAGTCGGCTGAAGCGGCTGCCTTCGAGACGTTTTTGACGCCATTGCTGAATGAACTGTCGCAGTCGCCATCAGAATTAATTCTTTCTCTAGATGATTATCATCTAATTGAAGATTCGACTATTCATGCGGCCCTAGCTTTTTTTATAGAGTATTTACCGCCT
>JBBSNR010000337.1:0-3840 GCA_038260635.1 Phormidesmidales cyanobacterium | reverse complement strand
GGTTTTTTGTGGGTAGGTACCGACCGAGGCCTGGCCATGATCAGCCCAGATGAAGGGCTGCTGATGACTACCGTGCAAGCGTTGCCGGGGGTGAGCGCCAACACCCTGGCACTAGCGCCAGACGGCAATCTTTGGGTAGGCACCTTAGAAGGCTTAGTCCGCGTAAATACAGCTTCGGGATATCTGATGAACCAGGTGACAGATCTGCCTGGGCGCTCGGTGCAGGCCATGGCCGTTGACCCCCACGGCAATCTCTGGGTGGGGACGCCGACTGGTCTGCTAGTAGTCGATAGCCGGACAGGGCAGCTGCTGCGCTCGGTGACGAAGCTACGGGGTAGAGATGTGGGCGCGATCGCCTTTGACGCTACTCGCAATCTCTGGGTAGGCACCCGCGATGGGCTGCTCAAGATCAACCCCTACAATGGCGCAGTGGTGGGTCAAGTTCCTAATCTGCCTTCGGAACACATTCTGTCTATTTCACCCGATACCGGCAACAAGATTTGGGTAGGCACAACTGAAGGGCTGGCCTGGGTTAGCACGACAACCGGGCGCGGCACCCCTCACGGATCGATTGTTAGCGCTGTTGGCGCGCAATAATTAAGACTTAAAGGCGATCGCTGGTTTTGCGCATCTGGTTTTGACGGGCGGCTTCTCGCTAGAGTAGTCCGGTAGTGTAGCGGATGTAACCAGGAGCCAGTCATGATCGTCAATGTGCATCAGTTTGCCCAGTGGAAGCAGGAGGGCAAGGCAATCGCGGTGCTCACAGCTTGGGACTATCTCTCAGCGCAGATGGTCGATGCCGCTGGGGCTGACATTGTGATGGTCGGCGACTCGATGGCAATGACCGTACTTGGGCACGAAACCACCCTGCCGCTGACCCTAGATGAGATGCTGTACCACGCCAAAATGGTACGCCGGGCTGTGCAGAAGACTTTAGTGGTCGTAGATTTGCCTTTTCTGAGCTATCAGGTGAGCCGGGAAGCGGCAATGATGGCAGCTGGCCGCGTGCTCAAAGAAACTGGGGCTCAAGCAGTAAAAATGGAGGGGGGCTACGAAGCGATGGTAGAGACTGTTGCTGCTATTGTCCAAGCCGGTATCCCCGTGATGGGACATGTCGGGCTAACCCCTCAATCGGTGTATCAGTTTGGCAGCTTTCGCAAGCAGGGCAAAACGGCTGAGACTGGAGAGCGAATCTTGCATGAGGCGATCGCGCTAGAAAAAGCAGGTGCGTTTGCCATTGTGCTAGAGCACATCCCCAGCGAACTCGCCCAGAAAATTAGCCAGAAGCTAACAGTCCCTACCATCGGTATTGGTGCTGGCCCCCACTGCGACGGGCAGGTGCTGGTCACCTCAGACCTGCTAGGGCTATCGGCATGGCAGCCGCCCTTTGCTAAGCCTTATGCCGATTTGCGATCGCAGGGCATCGAGGCGGCCAAGCAGTTTTGCGAAGATGTGCGTTCACATCAGTTCGGCCAGTCTCAGTAGATAAAACCATTGCTTTTACAAAGCAAAATAGCTAGCTGGCGACGGCTGACTTCGGATGCTAGCTATCAATCGAAAGCATCAATACATATACATCAGCGGTATGCATCGCCTAGAGAGGGATTAGACTAACCACCATAGATTTTTGCAGGTAAGCTAAGCACAGTAGGGCCGGTCGAGAGCTGTGCCCTTAACGACACCTTCTACAAATTCAGACCTGACCAACCGACCCTCAGAACCTATGATTGCCACCAGCACCCGAGTCCCTGATAAAGCGCCAGCCGCCTCTAAGGACGACTTTAAAGTTGCCGATATCACCCTGGCCGATTGGGGCCGCAAAGAAATTGCCATTGCTGAAGGCGAAATGCCCGCGCTCATGACCATTCGCGCCAAGTATCGTGACAGCAAGCCGCTGGCTGATGCCAAGATCATCGGCTGCATCCACATGACCATTCAGACAGCGGTGTTGATTGAGACCCTGTGTGAGCTAGGGGCACAAGTGCGCTGGTCTTCTTGCAATATTTTCTCGACTCAAGACCATGCGGCAGCTGCGATCGCCGCTTCTGGCGTCCCCGTCTTTGCCTGGAAAGGCGAAACCGAAGAAGAATACATGTGGTGCCTTGAGCAAACCTGCCGCACCCCCAACGGCGACCTCTGGGATGCCAACATGATTTTGGATGACGGCGGCGACCTCACTGGCTATATCCACGAGACTTACCCGCAAATGCTCAAAGGCATTCACGGCGTCACCGAAGAGACCACGACCGGCGTCCATCGTCTGTACGAAATGCTCGAAAAAGGCACACTCAAAGTACCTGCTATCAACGTCAACGACGCGGTCACCAAAACCAAAAACGATAACAAATACGGTTGCCGCCACAGCTTGAACGATGCAATCAAGCGCGGCACTGACCATCTGCTTGCTGGTAAAAAGGCACTGGTCATTGGCTACGGCGATGTCGGTAAGGGTTCTGTTGCCTCACTGCGTCAGGAAGGCATGATCGTCAAAGTGGCCGAAATAGACCCGATCTGCGCCATGCAAGCCTGCATGGATGGCTTTGAGTTGGTTTCTCCCTATACTGACGGCAAGAATGACGGTACTGCCAACAGTTTGAACCAGGCGCTGCTGGGCAATCTAGACTTGGTTGTGACCGCTACCGGCAACTACAACGTCTGTGATGCCAACATTTTGGCTAACCTCAAGCGCGGCGCAGTCGTCTGCAATATTGGTCACTTCGACAACGAAATTGACACGGCCTTCATGCGCAAAGAGTGGCGTTGGGAAGAGGTCAAGCCGCAAGTTCATCAGGTCTATCGCAGCGACGATCCGCAAGACTTTTTAATCTTGCTATCCGAAGGTCGGCTAGTGAATCTGGGTAACGCCACCGGCCACCCCTCGCGGATCATGGACGGCTCTTTTGCCAATCAGGTACTCGCGCAAATGCTGCTGTATGAGCGCAAATTTGCTGAGTTACCCGCCGATAAGCAGGCTCAAGCTTTGACGGTAGAAGTGCTGCCTAAAAAGCTCGATGAAGAAGTCGCACGCTATATGGTGCAAGGCTTTGGCGGTGTAATTACGCAGCTGAGCCAAAAACAGGCAGAATACATCCATGTGCCGGTAGAAGGCCCCTTCAAGACCGATAGCTATAAGTACTAAGATCTGCAAGTACTCAGACCGGCCATTGAGATAAAACCTGAAACGCTGAGGGAATAATCAAACTTCCTCAGCGTTTTGCGTAAGCAATCAGACCAAAAGATTTAGATACTACATCCACCCATTAAGATCAAGCAAAGAACCAGCACAACTATCCGAATAGAGCAAAGTGCTTGCTGTATATTTCTATAGACCTTGTTTCGGTAGCGGTTTCTCATGGCCAGACTCTCAGTAGAGCTCCAGCGGTACTTTTTGTCTAACGATGGCGGTGTGGCGATTCCTTTGGAAGGCGGTGCGATCGCCGCTACGCCCATGCCACCCAGCCAAAGCTCACAGCCTATCAGAAACCCGGCTGATGCGCGCCAGGTCACCCTCAACGAAATTTTAGAGATTGCCGGGGAGCGTACCTTCGGCTTTTTGTTTGTACTGCTGTCTTTGCCGTCGGCACTACCGATACCTGCACCGGGATATTCAGTCCCCTTTGGCGTCGTCATGCTGCTATTGGCTTTGCAGCTCATCGCCGGGTCAGAGCAGCCCTGGCTACCGGAGAAATTTCGTAAAAAGGGCTTTGAGCGGTCAACGGTTCAAGGCTTTTTGCGAAAGGGAATGCCCTGGCTGAAGCGCATTGAGACAGTGGCGAGGCCCAGGTTGACGCCAGTCTGTACTAGCCGGGTAGGTCGGATGGTGATTGGGTTGGCGATCGC
>JBBSNR010000336.1:0-3846 GCA_038260635.1 Phormidesmidales cyanobacterium | reverse complement strand
TGATGCAGATTGAGTCTAGGCACGATCATCCTCAAACTTGTAGCCCACGCCCGTCACCGTTTTAATAAAAGTGGGCTTAGCTGGATTCGGTTCAATTTTTTTACGCAGTCTCGCTATCTGGGTGTCAACGACGCGATCGTCCCCAAAAAAATCGTCTCCCCACAGGCTGTCAATCAGCTGGCTGCGCGTCCAGGCGCGGCCCGGATGACTCAAAAAAGTCGCCAGCAGCTTAAATTCAAGCGCTGCTAGTGTTAGTGTCTCTGGCGTTTCTGCGAGCTGTCGCACCGCTGTATGCTGGTCGAGATTGAGGCTAAAATGCTGCGTCTGGTAGATCTGCTTGCTGCCCGCCTCCCGCAAGCGGCGGCGCAAGAGTGCCCGCACCCTGGCCACCAGCTCAATCGGGCTAAACGGCTTTACCAGGTAGTCGTCTGCCCCGGTCGAGAGACCGATCACCCGGTCGAGCGCCTCCCCTTTGGCAGTCAGCATCATCACATAGGGATCTTTGCCGTTGGACTGCTGACGAATGCGCGTACAAATTTCTAAGCCATCCATCCCGCCCGGCAGCATCCAGTCTAAAATCACCAAATCTGGACTGCACTCTTCAAATGCAGCGATCGCCTGACTCCCATCACCGCAGTGACGACAGGTAAAACCCTCTTTTTCGAGCAACTGTTGAATCAGGTGCGCAATTTCAACCTCGTCCTCGACAATGAGTATCTGCTTATTCATAGGCTATCTTGTTCGCAAAACGCCGGATCGCAATTTGCACTAGAAGGCTTTCTATAGTAAAGGATATCGCACAACCACTCCGAAACATCAACCCCTCACAGTCAGCTTTTTAAAGAAACTGACACACAAATCGGACGTGGCTGACATACTGCTGACACATACCTCCACTATTCTGAAACTGTCTTCAAAAGAGACACTCTTCAAAAGAGACGCCGTTCTCAACAACATCCTTCTCAAAGAGGCTATGTGTTATGAAAATTCTCAACGCTCTAGCGAGCACGATTGGTTACGTCGCTGAAGGTGCACTCGAACTCTTCAGCCCCAATCACGATTCATATCCTTTGGTCGGCATACAGCCCTACAGCGGCGAAGCCTACCACCCCTCCAAAAAATCTCACTATGTCAAGTCTGTCGCTGAGGTGTCCAATTCCCAGTAACCCGCAATTCTCCTAGATATTTCTAAAACTACTTGCATACCCTGTAGCTCCTCATACCTTGCCAAGCAGATCGATGCGTCGATCTGCTTTTTTCTTTTTAAAGCTGTGATAGATTTGCCACAGACTCCACGCAGGTTTGCCATAACGGTTGCCTAGTATAGAACTGTTCTGAAGAGCTGAATTAAGGAGGCTTTTCTCATGAATGTGTTTAAAGAGAGCTTAATTGGTTTGAGTTTGGTAGTGATCCTGGCAGGCTGTAGTACAGGCACTAATGCAAAATCTCCCACCGCTGAAAATGCAACTCCTAACAAAATGGAGTCTAATAACCAGGCCAACGGTCAGAAGACTGACCAGATACCGGGAAGCCTGACTAGCTCGACCGAAAAAACAGATCGCGAGCTGCTTTCAACAGTAGATGTTAAGCTGCTAGATGGCAGAGTCGAAGTCTCTCAGCCGCAAGCAGGGGCGGGGGCGCTGAACTTTAATATTCGCAACGAAACGAAGCTGCCTTTGAACGTGTCAATTGTCCAGACGACGCTTGCGCCTGGTCAGCTAATGGTCAAAGCTGGAAAAGTAGACACTGCTCAGTCGGGTGTGAAGACTGTGGCAGCGCTCCATACGAATCCAATTGAAGGCGGGAAGCAGGAAACGATTACGAAAACTCTAGAGCCAGGCGACTATCAAGTCGTTGTCACAGAGGTTGGTAAAGCAGCCCCTATCGCTTCTGCGCCACTCAGACTAAAAGCGCTGTAGCGCTCTTCGTTTCGCATATTCTCATCTTGCTTTATATCGTTGACGTTGAGTTTAAGCGTCCGCAGAAGGTCCTGCGGACGCTTTCTAGTAGTTGTTTGCAATGTTCACACGAATACCATCGCATCGTCACTGTATCGTCATCTCCTCGCTGCCCTAATTCGATCAGCTTTGCCATTATTGGTCTGTATTGGATTGGGCACCATCACTATTTCCGGTTTATCCGCCGCTACGACTATATATTTATCGGCCTCAATATCATTTTGCTCGCCTGCATTGCGGCCCTGCCATTTGCCACCTCAGTTCTAGACGACTGACTATCCGAACCATCCGGGTGCTGTTGCGCTCTATGCCACCTGCATGGCCATGACAAGCTATATGAAAACGACGCTTTGGATTTATGCAACTCATAAAGGCAGGCTGGTTCATCGTTGCCTATCGTGGCGGCGGCGGCGGCTACTGTTTCAGCGAGCCCTGATTCCACCGGTTGTTTTTACGCTGTCAATCGGGCTAGCTGTTTTAAGTCCTGCTGTGGCTAAGCTAAGCTGGCTGGCTGTCGGGTTAATCTGCTGGCCTTACCCCCTCCAAAAATCGTTCATAAACAGCAGTCCAAAATAGATGCCTGGTTGTCACCCTCTCGACATAGGCGATCGCTACGCTGATGTACTTTACGAATAGTTATATTAGCGAGCAGATCAGCGCTTTACTGACTATGCTGAGGATCGGATACCTGTCTCGATTCAAGTTGAAAACCTATGACACCAGGGCCTGATCACAATCACGAGAAAACCCGCCTGCAAGCGGAAGAGCAGCGCCTCCAGACGGCTCAGCGCTACAATACGGCCAACCGAATCGTCAATGGAATCTACTATTTGTCGGGCGCGCTGGAAATATTACTCCTGATCAGGTTCGTTTTGCGGCTGACCGGGGCCAATCCGGCCAATGCCTTTGCTAGCTTTATCTATAGCCTTTCAAGCGTATTCGTAGCCCCTTTTGCGACCCTCTTTTCAGCACCGGCCATCGAGCAAACTCGCATATTTGATGTGAATACGCTGGTGGCGATCGCCGTATACGCTCTGTTAGCGTGGCTAGCGGCTAAATTAGTCTGGCTCATTTGGGGACCACCCAGGTAGAGAATTAGCTTCTTACCTCCCGAGTACACTAAAAACATCTTCTCACAACGCTCGTTCTAGCATCTACCCAAGTATCTATCCTGCCATGGTTTAATTGCTGTCTGTATTAGCACTCATTAAAGATGAATATGCAGAGTCTTCAAAGGGCGCTTCAACAGTCTTCTCCAGAAGAAAGTAACCCGTTCTATCGAGGTGACTGGTCGGGCTTAGTGTTAGAAATTGGCACTTTGTTTTTACTCTTCTCAACGATGCTGGCCCTGAGAAACAACATGGGCGGCAACGAGATAGACGTGCTGCCTCTCGCCAGACAGTACACTCAGCCTAGCTGGATACCCGATGACTGGTATCTCAATCAGCCGCCCGGCTATCGGCTGTTGTTTCAAACTATATTTGGCAGTTTGGCAGCAGCCGTCGGTTTGTTGGCGACCTCTATTGGAGGCCGTCTGCTCTGCTACCTGCTGCTATCGAGTGGTATCGTCCTGATTGCCCGCAAGCTATCTCTCAAGCTTCCGTTCCTCATTCTGGCTGTCGCCTTAAACCTGAGCCTGCACGTCTACCGAGGCGCTACACCATTTTCCAAGATCTACTATGCTGGCCTGGCTGACCAATGGCTAGGAAAACAGGGTGCTGACGCTCTGTTTTACGGCGTTATTCTACTGGCATTAGGGCTGCTTGCTGTCAGCAAAAAGGTTGGTATAGATAGCTCATTTGCCTGGCTATTATTGGCGGGCGGGCTCTTTTTAGCCGCTGACAACAACCCCCAGAGCATTGCCGCTGGCGAGTGGTATGTCGGGGGG
>JBBSNR010000335.1:0-3855 GCA_038260635.1 Phormidesmidales cyanobacterium | reverse complement strand
GACCAAGCTGATGGTCACAGTGGGTCAGCTGGCGGCTCAGCCTATGACAGCTAACGACGCGGCAAAATTTTTAGCAGATGGCTTTGGTCAGATTTTGGCAGCGGATGCCTGCACGCTGCTACTGACAGACGATCAGAGCAGCGGCTGCTATGGCACGGTAGAGGCAGCTGCTGTCGCTACTAACGGTCTGGTAAAAGAGGCGATCGCCGCTAAAGCTACCCAGTCAGCTATCAATATCCAGTCTGCCCGCCCGTCTCAGCTAGAACAGGCTGACGATGCGCTCTATGCCGGTGGCGCTGAGTGCCATGTCGTCACGCCGATTGTCTACCAGGGCGAGCCCTTAGCAGCGCTTTCTCTTCAGTGGAACACCGCCTATGACACCGTAGACGATGTGTCTCAGCTACTTGATCTGGTCGGCCCGCAGGTGGCGCTGTTTCTCAAGGCGCTAACCCGTTAGAATCTTAGGGCTTGCTAATCAGCTCGATTAGTCACCTGTCATAAACTGAGAAGGCCACAACTGAGAAGACCACAATCGAGAAAACCATGGGGGATAAACTACTCGCTGCTCGGGTTCAGCCCGATGCCGATCACATTCGTCAGCTCTTTGACCGAATTGCCCCGCAGTATGATCAGCTCAATCAAGATCTGAGCCTGGGGCTGCACCGGGTATGGAAGCAGATGGCGGTGCGCTGGAGCGGTGCAGCCGCTGGCATGAATTGTCTGGATGTGTGCTGTGGGAGCGGAGATCTGGCGCTGTTGCTGGCCCGACAGGTGGGCCCGACAGGTCACGTGACTGGGGCAGATTTTGCGGCGCAGCAGCTGGCGACCGCGGCCCAACGCCGCCCTCACCTGCAAGACCGCCTGAGCTGGGTAGAAGCAGACGCCCTCGCCCTCCCCTTCGCTGACAGCAGCTTTGATGCGGTGACGATGGCCTATGGTTTGCGCAATCTAACGGATATTCCTCAGGGGCTGAGCGAACTCTACCGAGTGCTAAAGCCTGGAGCCAAAGCCGCTATTCTCGATTTTCATACGCCGACTAATCCGCTAGTTAAGCAGTTTCAGCAGTGGTATCTGAGCCACATTGTCGTGCCTACGGCAGAGCGATTCGGACTGAGTGAGGAGTATGCTTATATTAGTCCCAGCGTAGATCGCTTTCCGCCAGGGGCCGAGCAGGTGGCCCTGGCTAAAGCAGCCGGGTTTGCCCGCGCAGTGCACTATCCCATTGCCGGTGGGATGATGGGTATGTTGGTCGCCAGTCGAGCAACCTGATCAAAGCGGTCGCGACTCAACGGTAGATTTTTATGACAGCAGGCAGAACAGAGCGTATATGAGTGCGGCCAATCTGTGGATAGTGTTGCTGCCACCTGTGCTGGGTGGGGTGATTGGCTACTTCACAAATGACATTGCGATTAAAATGCTGTTTCGGCCCTACCGACCGAGATACCTGCTGGGCCAGCGTATTCCCTTCACGCCGGGGCTAATTCCGAGTAATCAACAGCGGTTGGCTAAGAAAATTTCTGAAGTGATCATGCGATCGCTCCTCACCCCAGAGGAAATGCAGACGCTCGCTCGCCGCCTGCTGCAAACCGAACGCACCGAACGGGCAATTAACTGGCTGCTGCGCCTGGCTCTAGAGCAGATACAGGGCAATACCCAGACCAAAACCGCTCATATTCTAGGCAACGTCTTACAAGATCTGATGGGTCAGTCTTTGCCCCGGCTGCTGAGAGTATGGTCGCGGCAGGATGACTTTTTAGAAGACCAGCTCAATCAGATCTTTGATCAAGTGCTGCTCGATTTTCAGCTCACTGCTGAACAAGCTGCTCAGGTGTCTGACTGGATGGTCAATGGACTGCTGCCGCCTGATCGGGTGCGCCAGCTCTTAATCGATTTTTTGACAGATTACAACATTCAGGTGATAGATGAGACCCTGCGCTCTAAAACCAGCGGCACCTACTGGGTGGTGGCCAATATTTTTGGCGTGCGCAACGCCCTCACTCGCCTGCGCACCGTCTGCACAGAAGAACCCACCAAAAGCAATGCGCGAATTGCTGAACTCACAGCGGCGCTAGGCGCAAAAGTACGCTTGCAAAAATGGCTTCAGCAGTTTTCCTTGCAAGAGCTGCCGGTCTCTACCGTACGGCAGCTGCGGCGCACCCTGCGGCAAACTATCAAGACCTATCTCCAAGACAACGGCAGTGATTTACTGCAAACCCTGAGCCTGTCGATAGATTGGGAAAAGCTTGCCCTGCAACTGCTCAATCGCCTACAGGCATCTGCTGTCATGACTAGCTCATTGGGTTTAGTTAGCAAAGAACTAGCTCTGGTGCTAGATCGCTACCTGGAGCGCGATCTAGAGGCTATCGTCATGCAGGCGATTCCCATTCTCAATATTGACCAGGTAATTATTGAGCGAGTCAATGCCACCTCACCGCAAGAGCTAGAAACAGCCATTCAGACCATAGTCCGCAATGAGCTCCAGGCAATTGTCAACCTTGGCGGTGTCTTAGGGTTTGCAATTGGCTGCTTGCAGGCAGGATTTTTCCTGCTTCAGCGCTAGGACTCGATACTCTCCTTTAACCAAAGCGGCCCGACACGTAGTCGCGCGTGTACTCTTCTTTAGGATTGCTGAAGATAGACTGCGTATCGTTGTATTCCACCAGGTAGCCCATCTTGCCGCCCTTGTCAGTCGCAACCGCGTTAAAAAAGGCCGTGCGGTCAGAGACGCGGGAAGCCTGCTGCATGTTGTGAGTCACAATCACAATGGTGTAGCGCTTCTTCAGCTCGTGCATCAGCTCTTCTACTTTGAGCGTGGAGATAGGGTCTAAGGCGGAGCAGGGTTCGTCCATTAGGATTACTTCTGGCTCAATGGCGATCGCCCGCGCAATGCACAGCCGCTGCTGCTGACCACCCGAGAGCCCAAGACCGCTTTCTTTGAGCTTGTCTTTAACTTCGTCCCACAGCGCCGATCCGCGCAGAGATTTTTCTACTAGCTCATCCATGTTGCCCTGGTAGCCATTGATACGGGCACCAAAGGCAATATTGTCATAGATGGACTTGGGAAAGGGGTTGGGCTTTTGGAATACCATGCCCACCCGGCGTCGCAGCTCTACCGGGTCGATCTTTTTGCTGTTAATATTCTCGCCGTCGAAGGTGATATCGCCTTCGACTCGGGCGCTAGGAATCAGATCGTTCATCCGGTTGAAGCAGCGCAGAATGGTGCTCTTACCGCAGCCAGAAGGCCCGATAAAGGCAACGACCTGATGCTCAGGAATGTCTAGATAGACATCTTTAACTGCCAGGTTACTGCCGTAGTAAACAGAGACCTTTTCTGCCTTGAGCGAGACTTTAGAACTAGGTGCAATGTCTGCAATTGAAGAAGAAGGGAGAGGATTAGCCATGGTAAAGCGTTGGGGGTGAATGACAGTGATCTAATCGAGCTAAAAACTCAGGTAAAAAATAGGGCGCACCATCTAAACGCCTTCTTTTTGGAAACGGTTGCGTAAGTAGATAGCAATTCCATTCATCATTAGCAGCACCGCCATCAGCACGATGATGCCAGAGGCCGCAATATGGTGAAACTCTTCTTGAGGGCGACCGACCCAGTTATAGATTTGAATAGGCAGTGCCGTAAACTGACTCTGAAAATCTTGAGGCAAAAAGGAAATATAAACTGCCGCACCTACTGCAATTAGCGGCGCGGTTTCGCCAATGGCCCGAGACAGCGCCAAAATCACCCCGGTCAAGATACCCGGCATCGCCGCAGGCAACACATGGCTCCAGACCACCTGCCAGCGATTGGCCCCCAGCGCATAGCCCGCTAGCCGCATACTGCTGGGTACCGCCCGTAGCGCT
>JBBSNR010000334.1:0-3863 GCA_038260635.1 Phormidesmidales cyanobacterium | reverse complement strand
GCGGCAGCGGCAGTGAGAATCTCATCGCTGTATGCGGTTAATTCGGTGCCTTTTTCCACCAGGCTCTGGAGCGCTGCGCCATTGAGGGCGTCGTACTTGGCCAGCATATTGATATTGGCTTCGTAAGTTGCTGTTTTGAAGACTTCTTGATATTCTTCTGGCAGCGCGTTCCAAGCATCCAAATTCACAGTCGCATCGAGCGTTGCTCCGGGCTCCCACCAGCCAGGATAATAGTAGTATTTAGCGGCCTCGTGCAGCCCGAGCTTTTCATCGTCATAGGGGCCGACAAACTCTGCCGCATCAATTGCGCCGCGATCTAGCGCTAGGAAAATTTCGCCGCCGGGTAGCACCTGCACGTTTACCCCGAGCTGAGACATGACCTCGCCGCCCAGCCCCGGAATGCGCATTTTTAAGCCTTTGAGATCGTTCGTAGACTGAATTTGGTTTTTGAACCAGCCGCCCATCTGTACGCCAGTATTGCCAGCTGGAAAGCTAATCACGCCAAAGTCTGCGTATAGCTTGTTGATGACATCTAAGCCGCCGCCGTGATAGTACCAGGCGTTTTGCTGCTGCGCGTTGAGACCAAAGGGCACGGTAGTGCCAAAGGCCAGCGCCGGGTTTTTGCCCACGTAGTAATAAGCCGCGCTGTGGCCGCATTCTACGGTGCCTTCCTGGACGGCGTCGAGAACCTGCAAGCCTGGGACGATTTCGCCAGCGGCGTAGGGGTCGATGGTGAAGCGGCCATTGGTGAGGGTAGAGACGCGATCGCACACCGTTTGCGCGCCGCCATAGATTGTATCTAGCGACTGCGGCCAGCTTGTCGCCATCCGCCACTGCACCCGAGGGAGTTCGGTGCTGGCCGTCCCGGTGCTCTGCTGCTGAGCGCAAGCTGTCAGTGTCGTTGTGCCTAGCGCGATCGCGCCATACCCTACAATCCGTCTACGTTTCATTGGCTCAGACTCGCCCCAGACAGGCAGGCGGGTTCCTTTAAAACTCTGCCTTTCATTAAATCATTCTGCGGCGAGAACCTGGCTTTCTAGTAACAGTCGGTAACTACTCGCCCGATCATTGCACGGAAATGATAGAATTTAACCGGTTAAAGCTACAGGCGCTGTACTAAACAGTCAGTGTCAGTCGCTCAAGCTAAGGACATGTAGCTCAGTTGGATAGAGCATCAGATTCCGGTTCTGAGGGTCGGGGGTTCGAATCCCTCCATGTTCGTTAGGTCCGAAAGCCTCTAGAAAGGCTTCTGCAAAACTACGGGGAGCCGTCTAAGGCATCCTTTCTTTTGCGCACACCCTGCACAATTCGTGAGAGTTCGGTTTTCTCATTGGTCGTAACCCGTCTAGGCGAACCGCTGATAATGCCTTCCAAATTGCGAAACGACGCTTGAATCTGCGGGCCGCCGTTGTCGATAGTGTATTCGCGGATAGCCTTGTCGTGCCAGGAGCCGCGCATCTTAAAGACATTGATCGCCCGCGACATTTCACCGCGAACCTCAACGTATTGCAGCATCAAAATCGTGTCTGTGATCGTAGAAATGTGGGAGTCAGTAATGGAGTGAGAACCCATAAACTGCTCGGTAGTATTGGTGAAAAAGCCGGTAATTTCCTCCTGCTTCGCGTAGCCGGTTACCCCAATTACAAACTGCCGGAAAGCATTATTGTTCACCCCCCGATCTAGCGCCGAGAGTGAATCAATCGCAATTCGCGAGGGCTTAAATTCTGAAATCTGCGACTTGATAATTTGCAGGTGATCTTCTAGCCCCGTTGATTCCGGGTAGGCGCAGATAATCTTGAGCAGGCCCTGGCGCTCTAGCTCTTCAAAGTCGATGCCCCAAGAGGAGGCGTTGCGCGATAGCTGCGATCTCGATTCCTCGTAGGCAAAGAGAATAGAGCGCTCGCCGTTTTCACAGGCATTGGCCAAAAAGTTGCTGACCAGCAGCGTCTTACCCGTCCCCGTTGCCCCAGTCGCCAAAATAATCGAATCTTTAAAGAAGCCGCCGCCGCACATTTTATCTAGCGTCGGCACCCCTGAAGACACCCGCACATTAGAAGATCGCTGAGTTAAGCGCATCGCGCCTAGCGGGAAAATGCTAATGCCTTCATCGGTAATCGTAAAGGGATATTCTCCTTTCATGTGAGTAGTGCCCCGCAGCTTCAAAATCTCCAGGGTGCGGCGGCGGCGTTCAGCGTCCAAGGTGTTGCGCACAATCACCACATTATCCGAGACAAATTCTTCTACCCCAAAGCGAGCGACCGGCCCATATTCCTCGATGCGCTCGGTGGTCATTAAGGTGGTTGCGCCCATTTGCTTGAGCCGGGCCAGCAGCCGAAAAATTTCTCGCCTGACGACTTCAGCCGCATCGTACTGATGGAAAACGGCTGTGATAGAATCAATCGAAACGCGCTTGGCTCTATATTTTCGAATGGCGTACTGAATCCGCTCGATCAACGCCGATAGGTCAAAATCGCCTACAATCTCTTGCCCTTCGGGATCGGGGCAGGCATCGAGAATAAAAAGTTTGCCGCTGTCGATTAGGGCCTGCAAATCCCAGCCAAAGCTATAGGCGTTGGTGATGATATCAGCAGGAGATTCTTCAAAGGTGACAAAGACGCCAGGTTCGTCAAAATAGGTCATGCCGTGATAGAGAAACTGCACGGCGAGCAGTGTCTTACCAGTTCCTGAGGTGCCGCTCACCAGGGTAGATCGGCCAACCGGCAGACCGCCGTGGCTAATATCGTCAAAGCCTTCGATCATCGTGCGGATTTTCTGCACCCCTTTTGAGCGGGTGATCGCCTGACTATCAGCTGAAGGTGGTTTCATAACGGTTTGTTAAAAGCTGGTTGAAAAAAAGAATGGCGTCTCTGCCGTAACCGTCGAACTAGCTAAACAGTCCGTTTTCTTGCAATTCATCGTAGAGAAGATCGAGCCCAATCAAAACCCTTTCCCGGTCGGAGAGATCGCCGATGATCTTGCGGACGGGGGGCGGCAAAATCTTCGCTAGTGTAGGGGTTGCCGATATTTTATCTTCCTCGGCTAGCTGAGGGTTTTTGAGTACGTCAATCACCTTCAGTGCGTACACACCCTGGAACTCTGTTTCTAGAATGGTGTTTAACACTCTTAGCGCGCGCGTAGAGCTGGGGGTATTGCCAGCCACGTATAGCTTTAGGATGTAGGTTTGCGGTGAAGCGCTCATAGTTGTTTAGCAATTAATGAAAGGCTGCTACATATCTCGGGGGATTGACCGGCGATACATCTCGCACAGGTGGGCAATTACGTCAATCAGTGTGAGCCGGTAGTCTGCCAAAATTTCTTCGTTACGTCCTTCTAACTGTAGCTGTTTGGAAAAGTCGTCGATCAGTTCCATATGAATCTCAAAGATTTTGGGTACTGACATATCGGCAAAAAAGGCGACGTTGACAAAGTCGTCTATTTTTTGATTGACCGTGCTGTCATTAGCAAAGTAGCTCAAAATGATGTGCTGGTAGTCCTGACGCAGCTTATCTAGAAACTCATCGCGCTCGGAGGCGCTCATATGGCGCAAAAAATTTCGCTGATTGCGTTTGTAGTACACACCAGCGTAGCCCAGGCGTTCTCGCAGTTTTTCGGTCAGGCGCTGCTGCTGTAAGCTGAGCAAAAATAAGCGTTTATCCCGTTTTTCGGCGGCGCTTTTGAGCTCTACCTCGGGCGTTTTAGTCTCTGGTTTGGTCTCGGTGGGTAGCTGCAAATAGCGGTTTACTGCCTGACGAATGGCCTCATCTACCCCTTCTAGGTCGTCAATGTCGAGCGCGGCTACTGCCTCGTGATAGGAAAATACTAGCTGCCCGATGGTCTCGGCGATCGCCTCAACATTTTTTGGC
>JBBSNR010000333.1:0-3899 GCA_038260635.1 Phormidesmidales cyanobacterium | reverse complement strand
GAGTAACCGCCGTACGTATCGACAATAATCTTACGTCCAGTCAGGCCGGAGTCGCCCTGAGGGCCACCAATCACAAACTTGCCGGTGGGGTTCACCAAAAATCGGGTGCGATCGCCCGGCTGAATATCCATGCCTGCAAAAGTAGGCAGTACCACCGCCTGCCAGAGATCAGCCTTAATTTTGGCCTGAACCTCGTCATTATCGATCAGTTCCCCGATGTTTTCGGTATGCTGAGTCGAAATCAGCACCGTGTCAATGCCTATGGGCCGACCGTCTTCATACTCAACGGTCACCTGGGTCTTGCCATCCGGCCCTAAGTAGGGCAAGCGGCCATTTTTACGGACCACCGAGAGCTGACGAGAAATCCGATGGGCCAGGCAAATCGGCAGCGGCATCAGCTCAGGCGTTTCATCACAGGCAAAGCCGAACATAATGCCCTGGTCGCCCGCTCCGATGGCGTCCCAGCGTTCGTCGCTAGTCTGTTCACGGGTCTCTTGGGCCTGGTCTACGCCCTGGGCAATGTCTGCGGACTGCTCATCTAGCGCAATCAGCACAGAGCAGCTATCTGCCGAGAAGCCGTTGTTTGTAGGATCCGTGTAGCCAATTTCGGCAATCTTTTTGCGAACCACTTCTACAAAGTTCACCTTTGCCTGGGAAGAAATTTCCCCTGTGACCAACACCAGCCCCGTATTCACGACCACTTCAGCAGCAACTCGACTGCTAGGGTCTAACGTGAGCATCGTATCTAAAATTGTGTCTGAGATTTGATCGCAAATCTTGTCGGGGTGCCCCTCTGTGACCGATTCTGATGTAAATAGGTAGCGACGAGACAAAAGCCAATCCTCCTCTTCATCTTCTTTAAAAGTATGGGCCTTGGTGCCCTGATCAGCAGCTTGTGAGCATTCAGACCGGATGGCAATTTTTAGCCTTTAGTCACCATAGCCCTTTTGACTACCTGGCAGGCGACCTCGTTATCAGTATTCATCAATTTTCAGATATCCATCAATCTAAAGCATCGATAGCGATCTAGTCGAAACTTTCAACTTGTGCCAGGTTTTCGCAGGTCGCTATGGCTGACTCTAGGGAGGGCGATCGCTGCCAGCCACCGGTCATCCCTAAAAAACCAGCGGCACCCTGACGGGCAAGCGCTAGATCCGCAGCCGAATCGCCAATCACCAAAGTAGCTAAAGGACTAACGGCCATTGCTTCGCAGGCCATCTGTAAAAAGTCAGGATGGGTTTTAGGTAAAACTGTAGGCGCTGCCCCGCAGTACCAACTAATTTCTGTAAGCTGGTACTGCTCGATAAAGGCAGCTACCTCTATGTGAGCGTCTGAAGAAACGATACCGAGTTTGATGCCCGCTGATTTGAGTCGCTTAAGTAGAGACGAAGCACCTTCCAAAGGAGGCGTTTTGGCCACTTTAGGCGCAAGTGACTCCTCAGCTTGCTGGAAAGCTTTTTGGGCAGTGGTGATCGCTGCTATCCACCCCTGCCCTGCCGCTACGATATAGGCCGCTGCCGCCACTTCATTCTCATACCGACTGCCCACTGCCAATAGCCCAGTCGGGTCAACGGTATCCACTTCGAGGCCAAAGGCTGCCAGGATCTGAGACTGTAGTTCCGGCATTTCGGAGGCTATGAGCTGCGATCGCAGGTTTCCCAAAGCGATCAAATAGGCTTCTACATTAGCCAGGGTGCCATCCTTGTCGAATAACACTGCCTGGATCTGCTCAAAGGTATGTCCCTGACAGCGAATAGTCGCCATATTAGCTGGCTACACTAGCCCCTACTCAACGGTCGCTAGCTCTTCCTCAGGCACATATTCTTCTTCATTGCTAACTTCGCCGGCCTCGCCTAATGCCTTCTGACGCAGCTGCTCACGGTAGCGCTCAGCCATTTCCTCGGCTTTCTCATAAACTAGGTCAGGATTTTTCACCATGTCGCCTGGTTCAGGCTCTAGCTGCTTAGTCGAGAGCGAAATACGACCTCGCTCAGCATCTAGGTCGATGATCATGACTTTGATTTCATCGTTCACATTGAGGACTGAGTTGGGCGTGTCAATGTGATCGTGAGAAATCTCAGAGATGTGCAGCAAACCGCTCACACCGCCAATATCAATAAATGCGCCGTAGGGCTTAAGGCCACGAACGGTACCGATGACCACTTCGCTCACCTGAAGGCCGTTCATCTTCCGCTCTACCAGAGCCCGGCGATGGCTGAGTACGAGTCGATTGCGCTCTTCGTCAACTTCTAAAAACTTCAGGGGCAGCTCTTCACCCACCAGGTCTTCTTTTGGCTTCCGAGTGCTGATGTGAGAGCCCGGAATAAACCCACGCAGCCCTTCGATTCGGACCAGCGCGCCGCCCCGGTTGGTGGCAAAAACGAGAGAGCGAACCGTAGCATCTTCTTGCTGTAGCTGGCGCACCCGCTCCCAGGCCCGCATGTACTCAATTCTCCGAATGGAGAGCGTGAGCTGACCGTCCTCGTTATCGTCGGTGAGAATGAAAAACTCGCGGGTCTCGTTTGATTGCAAGACCTCTTCGGCACCTTCAACCCGGTTAATAGACATCTCCTGAATCGGGAGATACGCCGCCGTCTTAGCGCCAATGTCGATCAACGCACCCCGAGGTTCAATGCTAAATACCGTGCCAGGAACGATATCGCCAGGGTTAAAGTTGTAGTCGTATTGGTCTAAAAGCGCTGCGAAATCGTCATGAGTAAAACCAATATCAGTTTTTTGAGTATCCGGGTTGGCCATGCTAGATGTTTCCTACAGTTTTTTCTCCGCGAACGAGTGAACACCTCGCGATCGCACAAGTCACTAGACAGTGCGCGCACCGCTTGTAAAATTACTAAGTTGCAAGTGGGAAGCCTTAACGGGCTTTGAGGTCTCCTGTCACAAGAACATCAATCATAGATCAATAAGCATACAAAAGTCACTCAATTATTCAAGCTGCCAATATATCTCTACACCGGAGAAGCCAGTCGCCCTTCACCGTCGCGGCGAGTGACCGCTTCAGGCGCGGGCGAACTATCGGATCGCTGCCGGGATTGAGCGGCGTAGTTTTTGCCCTTTAGCTGGCTGAGCGCCTCGGTAAAGTCGCGAATACCCTGAAACTGCCTATAGACCGAAGCAAACCGCACATAGGCTACCTCGCTCAGCTGCTGAAGACGGCTCAGCACGCGCTCGCCAATTTCTCCGCTGGTGACTTCTCTGACTGCCTGCTGCTGTAGTTCGGCCTCTATCTCATCGACAACCCTTTCCAGAGTATGGGCGCTGACTCCCGTTTTTTCGCAGGCCGTCACAATGCCTCGCAGCAGCTTGGACCGGTCAAAAGATTCTCGATCACCCCCGCGTTTAATCACGGTAATCGGCACATACTCGATACGTTCATAAGTTGTAAACCGGCGATCGCACTCCAGACATTCCCGACGACGGCGAATGCTCCGATCCAATTCAGCCGATCTAGACTCTAAAACGCGATTGTTAGGGTGCTGGCAAAATGGACACTGCATAGAATGTAAGCCTCCAAAAAGGCCAATCTGGATAGAATAGCTACGCTACGCCAAGACGAGTCCTTCACAAGCTTTGGGGTAGAGAAAAGTGATGCCCTAGTCAAGAATATATAAGAAAAGGGTCCGGTCTACCATCAGGTATAACAACCGAACCCTCGCTCTATCTATTTTTTAGCTCTTCAGCTGACGACTTAATCAATCATCAATGACTTCAGAACTGAGCTAGTCTTCAGATGATCCTAATCTTTAGTGATTTTGGGTGGCTCGCGAAAGGCGATCGCAAAAAACAAAGTCCCAATCACACAAGCGAAAATCAAGATGTAAGCAACTGCTTCCATGACTCATTTCCAATAAACAACACGCTGTCTCTCAGCTAGATACCTT
>JBBSNR010000332.1:0-3908 GCA_038260635.1 Phormidesmidales cyanobacterium | reverse complement strand
GTAGGCACAGAGCGCGTCGTCGTCGATAGAAACCGAATAACCGGCGGCGGTGTGACCGCAGGGATTGATTTTGGCCTTGTGATTGCTGAAGCACTCTACGGCGAAGAAGCTGCCCAGATCACTCAGCTCCTGATGGAATACAACCCAGCACCGCCATTCGACACGGGCTCACCTGAAAAGGCAGGGCCTGAATTAGTTCAAAAAGCACAGTCGTACATGACAGGTATGACATGCGCTTAAGTGTAAGCCAGGAGCCCTGACCACAAATTCAGCAGCCAGGACGATTGGAGTCGTCTTAGCTACTGAACCAACGGATCCAAAGTGCGATCGCTACTGAGAGATAAACCCCACCAGCAGCAGCGGAATCAGCAGCGCCGCCACCACAATGGCAAACACCGTTGCAGGCGGCAGCTTAATCAAATTTGGATCGGGCTTATTCATGCAACAGTTCCCTTACAAATGACTCGCCAGCGTTTCACTAAAAGTGGAATAGGGCTTCACCCCAATCATGGTGTCTACCAGTTCGCCGTCTTTAAACAGCATCACCGCTGGAATACTCTTAATGCCAAATCGTTTGGCCACCGCCTTATTGGAATCGAGGTCGAGCTTTAAGACCTTGGCTTTGCCCTCGTATTCTTCTGCTAGCTGATCCATCAGCGGAGATACCAGCTTGCAAGGCCCGCACCAGCTTGCTGTACAGTCCACGACCAGTACCGACTCATCTTTGAGTAGGGCATCTAATTCAGCTTCGTCTTTGACGTACTCTGCGGCCATTATGCGGTTGCTCCAGGCAAAAGTCACATTCAAATCATACACCCGTAGCCATCCCTGCATTTTTAGCCAGCTTTAAACCCATCAGCTAAGCCCTCTCGGTGCTGTGACCAAAAGGGCTTGCGTTCAGCTATTTAAGCGAGTTGGCAGTAGCGCCTACTTACCGGCTAGCTTTTTCACTTTTTGCATGATGCTCTCAGGGTCAAGGCCCTGGTGATAGAACTGCTCCCAAAGACCGCCGCCACCTTCTTCGTGCGTGCCTGCGTGGGCGAACTTCGGCGTATAGCCCCGCTCTAGTAACCAGGTACCATAGCGTGCGCCCAGGCCAGTCTTCTCGTTGAACGACTCAACTACCATCACCAGCGGCGACTTGCCCACTTTCTCTAGCATCTGCTCATCGACCACGTTCAACGTAGATTTGTTGATCAAACCAATGCTGAGCCCTTCGTCCTTTAACCGCTCAACCGCATCAAGCGCCCGATACAGACCGTCACCAAAGCTGACGATGTAGCCGTCTGTACCTTCACGCACCACGTCATCTTTACCAGAGACAAACGTATAGCCGTCGCTGTAGAGCGCTTTGCCATCGGCGTCATTCAGCATGGGCACTTTGGCGCGAGTAGAGAAGATAAATCGCAAACCGGGGTCGTTAAAGACCTTATTCACGCAGGCTTTCATCTGGTGCGCGTCGGCAGGGAAGTACAGTTGGGTCTCGTAGCCGTCATCTAGCCCGTTGTCGGCAAACATATTGTTAATGCCGAAGTGACAGGTGTTGTCGGCCATGTCGTCGATGCCAGAGTGCGAGAAGTGGCAGAGCAAGTTGGCTTTGTTCAGCCGCGCCATGGTGATTTCAGAAATGCACATTTCTAAAAAGGCGCTAAAGGTGGCAAATACGCCCTGCTTGCCTTCGACCATGCCGAAGCCCGCAGCAGCAGAGAGGTTGCCCCGCTCCATAATGCCGCCGCTGACAAAGATTTCGGGGTAGGCCTTGTGAATGTGGTTGAGGCCGCAGGAGCCTTCGAGGTCGCAGTCAACCACCAGCACTTTTTCTTTGCGCTCGGCGTCGCTCATCTTACCCAGTACTTCGACCATGGCCTGACCGAATACGTTGCGGTTGGAGCCCAGGTCGCTGCTGGAGCCTTTGAACTCGTAGCTGTGCTTGGGCTTTTCGATGTTCTTGAGGTAGTCGGCGGCTGGCTGCTGCCCGTGCTTTTCTAAATATTGGATAGCCAGGTCGGTTGGGATGACATCGTGGCCGTGGGTCGTGCCCTCTAGTCCATCAATACCCACTGTCATCGGGCGCTTGCAGATGACGGCGATGGGGCCGTCAGTGTTGATGGCTTCGCAGATGTTGGCATATAGCGCGTCAATATCTTCGCCGTCGTTGACCAGCACTTTCAGGCCGTGACCTTCTAGCGTGCTCTGAACACTGTAGCCCTTCAGATATTCGGAAGGGTGACCAGCGATAGTCACGTCGTTGTCGTCGATGATTAGCTTGATGTTGATGCCTTGAGCCACTGCCAGGCGGGCGGCTTCAGCGTCGTCGCCTTCTTGCTGAGCGCCGTCAGAGCCGAGTAGGAAAGTAGTTTTGCCGGGGTTGGCGATCGCCACACCATTCACAAACGGCCACATATGCCCCAAGCGCCCCGAGCTGAACTTGACGCCGGGGGTCAGGCCTAGCTCAGGGTGACCCGGCAGCTTAGAATCTGCGCCCCGGTACTGCATGAGCTGCTCAGCGGGCAAATCGCCGTTTAGCGTTGCCATTAGGTACTGGGTACCCACGCGGTGACCGGCTTCGTCGAAAAAGGTCGGCACAAATTTGTCAGGATTGCCCCGAAACAGCGCGTCCATAATCATCACTTCAGGCACGGTGTCGTAAGGGCCACCCGTATGGCCACCGACGCCGCGTGCGCCACCCGTTGCCGTGAAAAACACAATCGCCTCACGGCAGAGCTGAATATTGGCCTTGAGGGCTGCTCGCTGCTCGTCGGTTAGCTTATGGGTAGAAGGGTCGAGGGTAATGCGTTTGTAAGCGCTCAAATCGATCGGAAAAGCAGAGGTAGGCTTAACTTGGGTTGCTGTCATGGAGCGAGATCCTAATACGTCTATGTCTCAAAGCTATAAAACATCAGCGCTATGGAGCGATGTCTAGGCTACTGCTTTGAAAAAGTTAATAGTTTCATTCTCCCTGATCATGCCGCTGGGGTTAAGGGGGCTACGCAAAATTTGTGCTGTGAGCGACCATAACCGTTCTTTAGATCCTTGCGGCGTGGTTCAGCGGAGGGTAACACTTTTGGGTTGGCATTACAGCCTAAAATCACTGTCAGGAGAGACTTGTAAAGCTTTCGGCTGTGATGAAAGTGTTACTCTAATACCTTGGAAGTTGAGCCATGCCTAGAGAAGTCTCTGAGGTTGATTCGATTATCCCGCTTATGTAGTCAAGCTCAGCCGATGCCCTCAATGACGGGGTGGAAGTAGAAAGATAGGCTGATGACGGCGTAGGTGGCGAGTAGTAGCGTGCCTTCTAGCCAGTTGGATTTGCCATCGGCGCTGATAGAGTTGGCGACCAGGACGGCAACGACGACTGAGAGGAGTTCAAAGTTGTTGAAGTCTAAGTCCATTGGTTGGCCCATGAATGCGCCGATAATGACGAGTAAGGGGCCAACGAAAAGAGCGATTTGCATACTGGAGCCGACCGCGACATTGAGGGACAAATCCATCTTGTTTTTGAGGGCGACGGTGACGGCGGTGGCGTGCTCGGCGGCGTTGCCAATCACTGGCAAAATAATTACCCCAGTAAATAATTCAGAAAGGCCGAGCTGCGCAGAGGCGACTTCTAGAGTGCCGACCAAAAATTCGGATTCGACGGCGACAGCGACGGTAGCCGCTAACAACACGCCGATCCATTTCACCAGATTGGGCGAGTGCTCATTGTCAGTTTCTTGGGGCGAGTGGGGTTCGTGTGAATTTTTTGAGACTTCAGAGTCGGCTGAGTTGGCTTTCTCATCTTCTGCCATGCCAACATCGTAAAGGTAGGCGTGAGTCTTCATGGAAAATAGCAGCGTTAGGGCGTACACCAGCATCAGGACGACCGCGACGGCGATTGAGAGGCGCTGCAAAATCGGTTGCTCAATGCC
>JBBSNR010000331.1:0-3909 GCA_038260635.1 Phormidesmidales cyanobacterium | reverse complement strand
TGTCAATAAAGGTCATAATCGGCATCTCAAACCGATTGGCATGTTCCATTAGCCGCATCGCCTTGCGGTAGCCGCCGGGCACGGGCATTCCAAAGTTGCGGGCGACGTTGTCTTTGGTGTCTCGGCCTTTTTGGTGGCCCAGCATCATCACCGGCCTGCCTTCAAAGCGGGCAATGCCGCCCACTAAAGCCAGGTCGTCTTTACCGGAGCGGCGATCGCCATGCAGCTCTATCCACTCATCACTAATCGCCTGAATATAGTCCAGTGTGCTAGGCCGACGCGGATGACGCGCCACCTGAATCCGCTGAGAAGGCGACAGGCTGGTAAAAATTTCCTGCCGCAGCTGCTGCGCCCGCGACTCTAGCTGGTAGATTTGCTTGGAAACATCTACGTCATTATCTTCAGCCAATTCGCGAATCTGAACAATGCGCGACTCTAGCTCAGCCAGCGGTTTTTCAAAGTCCAGCAAGATTGGCCTACGTTCAGTCGTTGCCATGGGGAGATTAGGATTTGTGATAGTGAAACTAGGTTACCGCAATTATCGCCCTCAGGAATTGGCTTCAGGGCGGTCTATGGCCGTGGCAACACCTCTGGCAATGCCTATGTTAATAGCGGCCTGAACCCATGTCGCCGCGACGCTTCACCGATCAAATCCATCTTCTCCAGGGTGATCTGGTTGCGGCCCCAGGAGAAATTGGTATGCAGTTTCTCAAACTCCAGCAGCATCGATTCAGCAAAGCAGGCAAAGAGCTGCCGCCCTGGCACATCCATATTCACAATGTTCATAATGTGCCAGTCGATATCGAGAACATGCTCCACAATGCCGCCTTTGAGCACGTGAATGCCGGGGTGCTTAAAAGCCACGTCAATATTTTTAGGATAGCCACCGTCGATCATCAGGCAGGGCTGCTTGAGCGTCTTCAGATCAACTTCCATGCCTTTGGGCATACTGGCGACCCACACCACCACATCAGCCTGAGGCAGCGCTTCATCCATTGTCATGACCTGGCCGAACTTCAGCTCTTCCTTGAGGTTGGTGAGCCGCTCCTGATTGCGAGCGACTAGCAGCAGATCTTTGACTCCGGTGCGAGCCGTTAACCAGCGGCAGACCGCGCTGCCAATATCGCCAGTGGCCCCGCAGACAGCTACCGTAGCATTCTCCAAATCAATCCCGTGTTTGGGCGCGGCCTCTTCTACCTGCTTGCAGATGACGTAGGCGGTGTGGGTGTTGCCGGTGGTAAATTTTTTGAAGTCTAGATCGAGATTGCGCACGCGCTTGATTTGGTCGAGCTTGAAAGTCTCAAAAATGATCGACGAAAATCCGCCTAGTGCTGTGATATTGATGCCGTTCTTTTGGGCGTGGGCCATCGCATTGAGAATTTTGCGGGTGGCGGCTTTGATGCGGCGATTGGCCAACATCTCTGGCAAAAAGCACGACTCGACGTATTTGCCCTCAATAACTTGGCCGGTAGCGCTGGTCACCTTAAAGTGATCGACGATTTGCGGCGGTGCGCTACACCAAAAGTCTAAGTCTTGTTCTGCGTATTCGGGATAGCCCAAATTGTGTGCGACGGACTTGGCGTGTTCTAAGCTAGTGAGGTGACCGATTAAACCAAACATTCGGGGTTGCTAACGTCTTAGCATTGAAGGGAACTGAGCTTGAAAAGCACTGGGCTTTGAAAAGAACTTGATAGGGAAGCAATACAGGACGGTATAGCAGGCTGCTCTGCTCCCGCATACTTAGCAGGAGCAGAGCAGCAAAGCCGATCAAAAGGCAACCTCATCTGAGTCAGTGAGGTCGCTGGGTGAGGGCTCTACGCCGATGCGAGACCTTGAGCCGATAGCTTCATCACCTCGCGGCTAGTAAAGCCAATATTGGCCAGGGCCTCGCCGTAGGTAATCATAAAGTCTTCGACGAGGGCGTCTTTTGCCATGCCTAGAACGGCAGCGTCGTCTTCTACTTCGTTGAGCATTTTCCAAACCAGGGGTAGGTTAGCCCGGTTTGCTTCTTCTAGCCCGGCTTTGGCCGTTTCGAAGTTGGCTTTGAGCCATTCTTCGCCAAAGTTGAGGTGCAGATATTCGTCTTTGACGACGTTTTCGGTGATTTTGCGCGCAAAGTCGTCGGCGACGGGGATGTAGATGTTGTAGGCGGCGATCGCAAAGGTCTCAATAATCAAAGACTGAATCAGCAGGCAGGTGACGATATCCCCTTTAGCCAGGGCCGTTTGGAAGTTATCGTGCAGGGGGGCAAAGAACGTTTTGGCGAAAGGCATATCGGCGGTGACGTTCAGATTTTTGCCGCAGGCTTGAAAGCCCTTCATATGGCGATTTTCCATCCGAGCCAGCTTAATTAGCTCATCCTTGTGACCAGTGAGGTGCTCTGCTAACTGTTTATAGTTGTCGTTAGCTTCCATCTCACCTTCGATGACAATCGCATTGATGCGGCTGTAAGCATCTTTATAAGTTTCACTCTGGAAGTCCATCACTGGGCTGGCTTCAAGGGTTGGCATAACTGTACTATTCCTAGATTACGGTAAACTGGCTTCAACTATTAATAGTCCTGACTATAGTCCTGACGGTGACCTGACAGCAGTAAGCCCAGGTTCTTAATAGTTCTTACCAATTTTGATTTCTTATAGCGTATCAGAATCAACCTGAGAAAGGTGTAGGCGTGCCAGTAAATCAATCGGCGAGCGTCGTTCACCAACTTTGACAATATCGTCTAGTAGCGCGCTGTTAATAAGGATCAAGCGATGGCATAGGCAATAGTCAATCTATCAAAATCAGCCCATTGACGCATTTACGCCAGCCCTTGCTCGACTGAACCGTTTTGAGCGTCTCCGATAGTTTCGTCAGGCAGCATCTGTAGCCTGATTCGCCGGGCGATCGCACCCTCGCTGTCTCCGCCTAGCTGCACTTCAATCAGCTCGCCGCACATCGGCTCTAGTGCCTTAAGTAAGGCCCGCAGATGAGGCGTGCTCTCACCGCTATCGACATACACTCGGTCAGAGAGCTTGTGCATCCGCTTCCAGGCTGTGTAGAGTTTGACGGCAGCCTGCTCTACCTGCGTGGCCTGATTGACCAAGTCGGCAGCTGAATTGAGGCAGCCAGTTCGCAGCGCTTCATCGAGGGCCAGCTCCAGATTGATGGCTTCTGGGTCGAGGGCCTGTACCTGAGCGGCGGCGGCGATGTAGCGCGACAGGTATTTGGCTTCAGCGGTGACCTGCTTGAGCGTGTTGATATCTGGATTTTCATCGACTTCGTTTTTGAGCGTCTGCTGATGGCTCGGAGGCAGCTTTTCCATCTCCCGCACCAGGGGCGTCAGGTAGCGCGTGGGAATGGTGTTGTCAGCGGCTTTTTCGCGAACTGACTGAGGAATCAAGTCGGAGTTCATCGCAGTCCAGTCGTCAGACAGATTTCTCACTTCTTTACGAGTGATCTGCTCGCCCCGGCGGGCAGCTTCGCTGACAATTTGCTTGACCTCGGGCGAAGCCTGAGCAGTTTCCATAAAGGCACGCTTGCTGAAGCGATTCACGTCTTTGGTTTCGATCAGACCGTCTTCGAGCATTTGATCGGCGCTATTGGCCAAGTCCATCAGCACGTAGGCCTGGCTTTTGCTGATGTCTTTATCTTTGAGCCAGTTGAGAAAGCCTGCGCCTCTATTCCTATTGCTATTGCCATCACCGTTGCCATTGGCATCATTAGCGTTGCTTGCGTTGGAACTATCGGCTGTGCCGCGCTTTTCGCGATCTCGCACCACCCGCAAAATCCGCCCGCGCCAGATGTCGGTTTGCAGATCGAAGCGATCGCACACCTGCCAGGCCACTTCTATCCGCTGATGAAATTCATAGTCCGACAGGCTGCTATCCACTTCGGGCACGCTCACCTCTAGCTCGACCGTTTGGTCTG
>JBBSNR010000330.1:0-3913 GCA_038260635.1 Phormidesmidales cyanobacterium | reverse complement strand
TTCGTGAACCTGATTCTCAGAGATAATCTCCTGTTTACGTTCTTGTAGCAGAGCCATAAGCGTAGAAAATGAGTAAAGAAGGGCTGTGAATACACAGGTCTCTTATCCTATCACAGCACACTTAAGCCAGTGACACAGGCATGTAAATGCCAATATTAAATAATTGCCATCATCAGCTTTGATTGATAGCTCTACAGCTTCTGAGGGAATTAATGAGTAGCGATCGCCCCTTGCGATTTTCTTAAACAGTACTGCTCACTCCTTTTACTGCTGATGGTTCAGGTTTTTCGCTTGCAGCTGGCTGCTTTGACTGCTCCAGCCAGCGCCAATCGCCGCTCAAAACGGCGTTTTCACTATATATATGGTGGGCTGGTGAGTCTCGCCTTTAGCGTCGCCGCCGTCTGTCCGGCGATCGCCCTCAACCTGGAGACGGCGATCTCAGAGACCGCCCCCCGCGAATTGACCAGTCAGGGCGGCCCCTCAAATCCGCTGACGGCTCAGGCGATGTACCGGGAGCTAGAAAACCTCACCGGACGCACTGAGAGCACCTATCTCTATAGCCGCGCTCAAAATCAGCCGACTCAGCTCCATGCCGCTGATCCGACATTGACGGCTAGCGCTAGCACGACGGTCACGACCCCGACGCCGCTACCCCCCGAGCTACAGGCGGCTCAGCAGCTACTAAGCGACTGGCAGGGGCTGATCAGTCAGGGCGATTATGAAACGGCCCATCGTCGCTGGCAAGCGGTTAGCCAATCACTGCGGAGCAGCGTTCAGGTGGCAGATGCGATCGCTCAGCCAGAGATTCGCGCCATGTGGCTAGATCGCAAAACCATTGTCGCGGCAGGCTCTCAGGAAGGGTTGGCTAAGGTCTTTGACCGATTCAAAGCGGCTGGGATCAATACGGTATTTGTGGAAACCGTCAACGCGGGCTATCCCATTTACCCTAGCTCTGTGGCACCCGCGCAAAATCCCCTGATTCGGGGCTGGGATCCGCTGCAAGCGGCGGTGGATTTGGGCAAAACCTATGGCATTGAGGTTCATGCCTGGGTCTGGCTGTTTGCGGTTGGCAACCAGGCACACAACCAGGTGATTGGGCAGCCTGCTAGCTATCCTGGCCCCATCATCAGCGCGCATCCTGACTGGGCCGGTTATGACAATCAGGGCAATTTAATCCTGCCCGGACAGGCTAAACCCTTTCTCGACCCGGCTAATCCTGAGGTGCGTCAGTATTTGTTTGACTTGCTCAGCGAAATTGCCAGCCGATACGATGTGGACGGCATTCAGTTTGACTATATTCGCTATCCCTTTCAAGATCCGGATAACAACCGGCTGTTTGGCTATGGCATGGCTGGGCGGCGGCAGTTTCATCAGCTGACGGGCGTTGATCCGATTATTCTCTCGCCCCATGCCAGCGAGGGCGATGTCCAGCTACAGCGCTATTACTGGAACCAGTGGACGGCCTTTCGCACTGAGCAAATCAGCTCTTTTGTCGCCGAGGCTTCTCATCGCCTGCGCAGGCAGCGCCCGAATCTAATCCTGTCGGCGGCGGTTTTTGCCGACGATACTTACAAGCGCCAGCAAACGATTCAGCAAGACTGGGAAGATTGGGCCGATCAGGAGCTGGTCGATTGGATTGTGCTGATGAGCTATGCCAGTACGACTCAGCGGTTTGAGGAGCTGATTCGCCCGTGGGTGGTGGAGTCTAGCTATCGGTCTACGCTGGTGATACCGGGGATTCGACTGTTGAATTTGCCAGCGGCGATCGCCTCCGATCAGCTCCAGCTACTGCGCGATCTGCCAACCAGCGGCTATGCCCTTTTTGCCGCTGACAATCTCAGTAGCGATGTTCAGGCGATGCTGGCCCGCACGCAGAGCGAACCCGATCAGGCTTTTTCTGCGCAGACGCCTTTTGTCACAGCGGCGGCTCGTTATGAGTCGCTTCAGCGCGAATGGAACTGGCTGCTGACCAATCAACAGATTCAGGGCGATCCGCAGCGGCTACAGCAGTGGGCCCATGAGGTCAATCAGCTAGGGACAACGTTGGCAGCGCTAGCGGAAAATCCTTCGGAGCGCGGGGTGATGGGGGTGCGATCGCGTCTCAATACGCTAGAAAGGTCGCTGACTAGCAGCCTCACCGTAGAAGCGGCTAGCCCTGCCTACCGGCTGCGAACCTGGCAAAACCGCCTGACTGCGATTGATCGCCTGCTCACTCGCGATCAGGCCAGATCAAATTCATCGGGTTAAATACAATGGTGCACACAGGCTTTGAGAGGGGTAAAGGTGGTGATAGCTAGAGATGTGAAACCGGCGGTGTTGCCTTTGGAGAGTGGCGATCGCCTCACCCGCCACGAATTTGAAATTCGATACGCGGCCATGCCCCACGTTAAAAAGGCAGAGCTGATAGAAGGAGTGGTTTACTTGGCATCCCCTGTTCGCGTTAAACATGGCCAACCCCACGGCGATATCGTTACCTGGCTTGGAACCTACAGAGCAGTGACACCCGGCGTCATGATGTGCGATAACACTACCGTTCGGCTAGATGCTGACAATGAGCCCCAGCCAGACATTTTGCTGCGGATAGATGAAGACAAAGGAGGGCGATCGCGCATTAGTGAAGACAACTATATCGAAGGGGCACCCGAACTCGCAGTCGAAATTGCCGCCAGCAGCGCTTCTTACGATCTGCACGATAAAAAACACGCTTATCGGCGCAACGGTGTACAGGAATATATCGTCTGGCAGGCAAGCGATCAATCTATCGTCTGGTTTAGCCTGCAAACGGATGAATATGTAGCTTTAGCCGCTGATGACTCAGGCATTTTGCGCAGTCAGATTTTTCCTGGCCTATGGCTTGATGTTAATGCGCTCGTTGCGGGCAATCTCTCTCAGGTGCTTGAGACTTTGAGAAAAGGAATTGACAGCGCAGACCACCAAGAATTTGTCAGACAGCTTAGATAACATCATTCACTCAGATGACCCTATGGGTAGATACCTCATCTCCTGTCGAGAGTTTATAAAATCCTGTAGAGCGTTTTTTTGGAAAGCTAAGAACAATCAAGAATCCAGAGAGATCCTTGTGAACACAGGATGGCAAATATTTGAGAAGATTTTTCGACTGTGTTTAGCCTTAATCTCCGGAATTTTATTGGCTCGATACCTTCAGCCCGAGCAATACGGCATCTATAACTATGCCCTAGCATTTATCAGTTTCTTCGCTGCTGTTTCCAATCTGGGTTCTAATCAAATTCTCGTCAAAGAACTGGTACAAGAGCCTGAGCAACATCCGGAAATTGTCAGCACAGCCATAGCGCTAAGACTCTTCTCAGGTATCTCTCTGGCGGCTTTGGCCAGCGGCATATCTTTTATATTTATCGAAGATAGGACTGTACAGATATTAGTCATCATATTTTCTTTTCAGATGATCTTCAGGTCTTCTGAAGCGATTGAGTTCTTTTTTCACTCAAGAATGGAGTTTAGATGGATTGCCTGCGCTAGAAATCTGGCCGCTGGTATCGCCACTCTTCTGCTGGTGCTAGCCATCGTAGAAGACCAGTCGATTTTTGTATTGGCTGCAATATCTAGCATTGAGTTTTTAGTGTCTTTGCTTTTTCTATCTGCGATCTATACAAAACAAAACCAGTTCTTCAAGTTTGGTCATATTTCGCTGATCAGACTGAGAAGAATTCTTGAAGATAGCTGGCCACTCATTTTCTCAGGTATTGCCATTACAGTCTACATGAGAGTAGATCAGCTGATGATAAGCAGCATATCGGGCAATGCTGAGCTGGGTTTGTACTCTGCCGTAGTTCGGCTAACAGAGGCTTTTTGCCTGATCCCTATTGCGTTCATTCAGTCTACGTTTCCTAAACTCATTCGGCTACAGGAGCAGGATGAGCAAGATTTTTACAGC
>JBBSNR010000329.1:0-3920 GCA_038260635.1 Phormidesmidales cyanobacterium | reverse complement strand
TTTGGGGGCGATCGCTATGAGAGAAGAGCTAAGCGTATTAATTCAAGCTCAATATCCGCTAATCTATCTGGTCACCTTTGAAGAGGAAAGAGCAGAGCGGACGATTGCGACCCTTGCCCAGCAGCGCCCACAGCAGCGCATTTATACCTGGACTATGACCCACGGTATGGTCGAGTACGGCCAAGAGAGAGGCTCGGGCCAGCAGAACAACACGGTCTCCCCTCAGGCTGCCATCAATTGGGCAGTGCGGCAAAAGGACTCCAGTATCTTTGTCTTCAAAGACCTGCACCCCTTCAAAGACAGCCCTGAAGTGACTCGAAGCCTGCGAGATGCCATAGAAGGCTTTCGAGGTACGCACAAGACAATAGTTTTGATGTCTCCAGTACAGGAGATTCCTGTTGAGCTAGAGAAAGAGGTTGTTGTTCTAGACTTTAGGCTGCCTAATATGTCTGAACTCAACCAGGTGCTCTCAGCTGAATTAGAAAAGTCTCGGACGGCGAGTATCACAACTGAAGGAAGAGAGAAGCTGTTAAAAGCTGCTTTAGGGCTTACTCGCGATGAGGCTGAAAAGGTCTTCCGTAAGTCTCGCGTAATGGCTGGTCAGCTGACAGAAGGCGAAGTTGATATTGTTCTCTCTGAGAAGAAGCAGCTGATTCGTCGTAACGGGATTTTAGACTATATTGAGGAAGATGAAACAATCGACTCGGTGGGTGGATTAGAAGAACTAAAGCACTGGCTGAAGCAGCGCTCGAATGCATTCACCGAAAGAGCCCGAGAGTACGGACTGCCGCAGCCCAAAGGGATGTTGATTTTAGGGGTGCCCGGTTGCGGTAAATCTCTGATTGCTAAAACCACTGCCCGGCTGTGGGGGCTACCGCTGCTGCGTTTAGATATGGGCCGTGTGTATGACGGTTCTATGGTGGGCCGGTCTGAGGCCAATCTGCGCAACGCGCTGAGGACAGCAGAGTCGATTTCGCCAGCTGTACTGTTTATCGATGAAATTGATAAGGCTTTTGCAGGCAGCGCGGGTTCGGCAGATTCGGACGGTGGCACCTCAAGCCGAATTTTCGGTAGCTTTTTAACCTGGATGCAGGAAAAAACGTCTCCTGTTTTTGTCATTGCTACGGCAAACCGGGTAGAGCGGCTGCCCAGTGAGTTTTTACGGAAGGGCCGGTTCGACGAGATCTTTTTCGTAGATTTGCCCAACGAAGAAGAGAGAAAAGAGATTTTCAAAATTCATCTGGGCAAGCGTCGTTCAGATACGGAGCGGTTTGACTTTGACCAGCTCAGTAAAGTTTGTGAAGGGTTTTCGGGTGCTGAAATTGAGCAGGGATTAATCTCTGCTATGTACGAGGCATTTGCCCAGGGCCGAGAGTTTACTCAACTCGACATCATTGCGGCGATCCGCGCTACGATGCCGCTGTCGAAGACGATGAGTGAACAGGTAACGGCGCTGCGTGATTGGGCTCGTCAACGCGCTCGTCCGGCGGCTTCATCGGTGGCGGAATACCAGCGAATGGAGTTCTAACAGTCTTTCTGCTCCCACAGGAAGAAGAGCTAGCTGCGTTATGTAGCTGGCAGCTTACAAAAAAGGTCAGGTTCTATCCCATTTGATAGCTGACTGGTTTCGATTTCTAACCTCGTTGTCTCTCAATTTCTCTGCAGGAGGAAACTCAACATGTCTCACTTTAGTACTCTACGCACCAAGATCACTGATGCTGAAATTCTGAAGTCTTCGCTACGTGACCTAGGAGCGAGCGTGAAGACTGAGGCTAGCATCCGTGGTTACAATGGCCAGAGCGTTCGCGCTGACATTGTGGCTGTGCTAGAAGGCGATTACGATATCGGCTGGTCTCGCAATGCTGATGGTTCTTTTGACTTGATTGCTGACCTCTGGGGTGTTGCCAAGAAGCACAACCAGACTGAGCTGATCAACTCTATTAACCAGAAGTACGCGGTCAACAAAACCCTTGCTGAGGTGAAGCGCCCTGGTTTGCAGAATGCAAATGTAAGGCTCGTGCTTCAGTAGCCCAGTAAGCTGTTTTTGCAATGCCGTTCCCATAACTGTAATGGGCTGACCAGCTGGTCAGCCCATTTTTTTGTCCCTATTGTGGGCTATTGGTACAGGCGTTTAGCTAGAAATCTAGCTAGGGGAGTTGGCAATGGTTTGGTTCAGCAGCTCTGCGATCGCCCGATGCTCAATCGGGGGTTCGGCAACGATAGCCTGCCGCGTATCGGTGATTAACCAATCCAGCGCTGCCGCTTTCACATCAATTGAAGCACCGGTTTTGTCAACGCAGTAGCGACCAAATACCAGCTTATCGACGAGGCGAACGCCTGGACCAATACGAGAGTATTCAAAAATAACGCTCTTGTCGATAATAGTGCCACTAGAGATCAGGCAGTTCGGCCCGATCATGCTAGGGCCAATGATTCTGGCTCCGTCTTCTATCTGAGTCATGCCGCCAATGTATACGGGCCCCTCAATCTCTATTTTGTCCCAGTCAGCTTTGACGTTTAAGCCGGCAAATACGCCGGGTCTGACTTCGTTGCCAGGAACGCTTACGCCTTTGACCTGCCCGGTTAAGACATCTTGAATTGCTTGCCAATAGTCAGGCACCTTGCCGATATCGACCCATTCAAAGTCCATCCGGATGCCGTAGAAAGGCGCATTGGCAGCGACCAGCTTGGGAAAAAGGTCGCCGCCAATATCAAATTCCTGGCCAGAGGGAATGTAGTTAAAGATCTCCGGCTCGAAGATATAGATGCCGGTATTGATATCGGTACTGAGGGCTTCTTCGACCGTAGGCTTCTCTTGAAAAGACTTAATCCGCCCGGTCTCATCGGTCACAACAACGCCGTAGCTAGGCACTTGCTTGATTGGCACCTGCTTCATCACCACGGTGGCAATTGACTTTTTCTCTCGATGCTGGCGAACTGCCTCAGTGAGATCGAGATCGATCAGGGCATCACCGCAAAGCACGATAAAGGTATCGTCAAAAAAGGGCGAGAAGTCCTGAATTTTTCGCATACCGCCAGCTGATCCGATCGCTTCACCAACCAATTCGCCATTGGTGATGCGCCCCTCAAAGGAATAAGCTAGCTCTACACCAAAGCGCTGGCCGTCTCGGAAGTAGCCTTCTATTTCATTGGCGAGGTGGCTGACATTAGCCATGATTTGGGTGAACCCATGCCGGCGCAGTAGCTCTAGCAAAAACTCCATGACGGGCTTTTGCATAATTGGGATCATCGGCTTGGGAATGGTGTAAGTGATAGGGCGTACCCGAGTTCCTTTCCCTGCGGCCAAAATCATGGCTTTCATCTTCTAAAATTCCTCACAAATAGAGTTGTAGATTGACAATGCGGCTGATTGCGAATGGCTAGTGCTTATGCTAACAAGGTTGATATCAATATGCCCTGGTTGAATCTGAGACTTCATGACTCCCTTATAGGGCTGCCTCAAAGTCGGTCGGCTGGTTCCTCGTTCAGCCCTTTTGGCATTGATATTTGGCTGGCTCAGATGAAGCGCAAAGCAAATAGAACCATGAAAAAGCCCCAAGCTTAGCAAAACTTGGGGCTCAAAACGAGTGGAAACAAAGCGCTACTTAAAAGGGCTGCTTAGTAGAGCTCTTCTTCTTGATGAGTAGTAACGGTGCAGTCAGAAGTGGGGTAAGCCACGCAGGTGAGTACGTAACCTGCCTCAATTTGATCGTCATCTAGAAAAGACTGATCGGACTGATCGACTGTACCGGTAGTGAGCTTGCCCGCGCAAGTGGAACAGGCCCCTGCTCGGCAGGAGTAGGGCAGGTCAATGCCTTGCTCTTCGGCGGCATCTAGAATGTACTCGTCTTCAGCCACGTCGATAGTGGTGTTTAGATTTTCGGCTTCGTTAACCAACGTCACCTTGTAGCTAGCCATGC